>DSBB01000155.1 GCA_011046175.1 Candidatus Hydrogenedentota bacterium
AGCAGGCCGAGCAGCATCGGAATGGCGACCGGCCCCGTGGCCACGCCGAAGAGCGTCACCATGGTGCGGAAGAGGTCTTCGCCTGAACCGTGGGCGAGCATGAACGCGGTGGCCAGCGCGATGACACCGATGAGGATGGTCATGAGCCGCCCGACAAGCACCAGTTCCTTCTGGGGGGCGTTGGGCCGAATGAAGCGCCGGTACACGTCATTGGTCAGCACGCCGGCGCCGACGTTGTAATCGCTGCTGAGCATGGACATCGTGGCCGCGAACATGGCGGCGATCACCAGCCCCAGCATGCCCGCGGGCAGGAGCATGGCGCAGAGCACGGGGTAGACGTCACGCGGGTTGGCGAGGTCGGGCAGAAACGAGGCCGCCGCCATGGCCGGCAGAAACATCATGGGCGGGCCGATGATGTAGAGGCCGACCACGAGGAATCCCACCTTCAGCGCGTCCTTTTCCTTCGGCACGCAGAAATACCGCTGAATCAGCGGCCAGTTGATGCTGCTCCACGCCAGGCAATACAACAGGATGAGCGGAATCACATAATGCCAGCCGTATTCCGGCGCGGTCAGCCGGAAGAAGCCTTCCGGCGCGCTTTCGATCATCTGCGCCAGGCCGCCCGCGCGCGCCACGGACAACGGCAGAATGATCAGGATCGCCACCGTCAGCACGACAAACTGCACGAAGTCCGTCACCGTCACTGCCCACAGCCCGCCCATGAACGTGTAGATCAGCATGATCAGCCCGGCGGCGAGCATGGTTTCGCGCATGGGAAAACCCAGCCCCGCCGAAATAAACGAGCCGATCGCGAAGATTTTGATGCCGTCGTCAATCACCTTCACCGGCACCCCCTGCCACGCGAACAACTGGCGGAGCGCCGGGCTGTAGCGCGTCTCCAGGTATTCGACCGGACTATCAATGCGCGCGCGCCGCCAGCGCACCGCGAAGAAAAGCACGCTGAACAAGGTCGCCGGCACCGCCACCCACAGCAGCGTCACGCCCACCCAGCCATAGCGGTAGCACAATGACGGATAAAAGATAAACGCCGCCACGCTGAAACTGCTCATGTAGAACGACACCCCGCTCAGCCACCACGGAATCTTGTTGCCCCCGCTGAAATAGTCCTTGAGCCCCCGCATGTGGCGGTAGAAATACGCCCCAATTGCCAGCATCAGGATGAAATACCCCGCCAGGACAATGTAGTCCGGCGTTTGCAGCGTGTTTTGCGTTTCCGGCATGGCAGTTCGGCGCTCCTTCCCTTTGTGTCAATCCGGCCCTTCGGTCGAACCAGACGGCCCGGCCCTCCCTTTCAAAACACATCATGCGTAATTACGCATGTTCTGCTATATACGATATCAACCAATATCTAGGAATCAACTTCAATCTGCGAAATGCTGGAAAAATCCTTTTCAATCAGGCCCACTATCCCTATTTTCAGAAATCGAAACGAAATCTAAATCCTGCAAAATCTCTGCAGGAATCTTCAGACCGAGATTTTCACACAAGCGCACTTGTTCTCGAGCCGCGTCAAAATCGCCGATGCGAGTCAGCACTGTAATGAGTTTTGCTCGAATGGCTACGTCGCGGGGACTTGTCTCCACTGCGGCGGCAAGCGCATTCAGTGCCGCAGCAAAATCGCCTTGCAACACGAGCGCGTCCGCAAGGCCGGATAGCAAGACGGTATTCATTGGTCTGATTGAGAGAGCATCTTGATACACCTTAATTGCGCCGTCAGTATCGCCGGCATCCTGAAGCGCAAGTCCCAAATAGAAATGTGCAGGAACACTTTCAGGGTGTTCGTTCACTATGTTTTTCCATTTTTGAACTTGTTCCTTTGAAGTGATTTCACGCCGAAAAATTTCATTGAGTTTATCATATGCGGGAAAATAGTTGGAATCAATTCTGAGTGCATCTAGAAGTCGTCCCATCGCTTTTTCAGTGTTTTGCAACCGATCAAGCAGGTTGGCTTCCTTGCAAATAACTTCAGCATTTTCCGGGTCAATCGCCAATGATTTCCTATACATTTCCAACGCAGTGTCCGCTCGCCCGATGGTATCAACCGCGTCGGCGATTTGTGCATGGGTCTGCGCATCGGAGGGATTCATTTTTAAGATGTTTTCAAACGATTTGATTGCCATTTCAGGGTTGTCGGCCTTGGCCAGCGTCATGCCTAAGATCCGGTGTGCATCACAGCGCAATGGAAACTCCTGCGCCAATAACTCAGCCTGTTCCAAAGCCTCAGATATCCGGTCCAACTCCATCAGCGCCTGCGCGTAGCGGGAACGCAGAAAAAAGTCCGGCGCGTTTATCCTGAGGGCTTCTGCATATCCTTCTGCAGCGACTTCCGGAAGGCGCGACCCAAATTGCTGTAGAATTTCTTGTTTGCGTTCCACAATAAAGCCCATGTCCCTGTGCCAAAATGCATCATTAATTTGAAGGATGCGGTCGTAATGAGACAACAATACCGCTGGACTTAATCCCAATCGGCGTTCACATTCTTCTTGCGAAAGACATGCCTGCGCCGTAGAGTCATCAGGAAGGATGCGGGCCGGAAGCAAATCAACAATTCGGCCAAAGAGCATGGACGCAACCAAATAGTTGCCGGAAAATGTCATATGTACATTATCATAGAACATCTCCCATCCAGGTAAGTTATGCACGCTATTTTTCGCAAGGTGCTGCGCTACATCTGCAAAATGCACTTCGCGTCCGGCCCATCGTCGTGCCACCTTCGCAACAATCCCATTCATGTCTCCTGTGATACGGCAATGAAGCATATCCCAGTCCCTGGCCTGAAAGAAATGCGCCCGCGCCTGTTCGAATGCACCGATCCGGAGGTAACATTCCCCAAGACGGAAAAGAAGATCCGCATATGTTTCGTCAATGGCAGCAGCCTGTCGATAACACATGATCGCGGTGTGGAAATCACCGCGTTTCTGAGCCACACAACCTTCTTCATAATGCTTTTTCCATGAATTTTCCTCAGATTCCGAAAGGCCTTCACGGTGCTCGGAGTGTGTGGGCGCCCAATCCTTGATGTTGCAGGCAACGGTGCAGAGAATCACATGGGCTCCATGTTTGGTTCCGAATGCGCAGATGTCATTAAGATTAGCCTCGTAGTGCGCGTTCACGCGCATCATTCGTGGAGATTCCGGTGGCAGATAGTGGTTTGTCGGCTCCACAAATATGGGGCGCAAACCTTCCCAGCGACGCATGGCCATCTGAACTATTCGCATGTTACTGATGAAAATTGTGGTGCGAATGAACGGCAGACTTCGTGTCCATGTTTTCCCCTCTGCCGTGGCAGCGCCAAAAGGACCATTGACTTCATTGTTTCCTGAATAGACAATTAGCAAGTCTGCCTCAAGACGCGCACATTCCTTGGCGACCAACCGCACAACGTGGGAAGAGATTCCGTAGAATGCCGCATTGTAGACTTCAAATTTTACGTCGGGGAAACGACTCCTAAGCATTACCTCCAGGATGCGGGCAAAACTGAATGCATTATCTGGGGGCGCTCCCTGCGCCGCGGAGCCGCCGAGAACGAATATGCGATATGTGTTGGCTTGTTTGCGCTGAGGCACTTGAATCTCAACGACCTCGAAGCCCCTCGTCAGCGGAATAGTGAAGAATTGCTGAAAAAATGCAGGGTTGGAAGCGTAGAAGCGATGCCCCGAGAACTCCTTCCGGATCAAGAACCGGGTGCTTTGGCCATAGCCGATGCCCCGCAATCCCCCTTCAATGATTGCGATGAGCAGTAATGGGGTTATCAGAAACAGAAATGTACCCAAGAGCGCCGTCAAACAGCCGTGCAACACTCTCTTGGAATATGGTTTGATGGCATACGCACTCCCTGTTGAGTTGACAAACTGATGAATATCAGCGGGTTGTGTGTTGTCTCCCGCTTTCCGCCTTTCGGGATTTCTCATGATTTAATTCCTTGGCAATAGGGATACAGTGAACAATCATTGCAGCATCCCGCTATCTCAAGCATATTCGCTTTCCTAATGCTGCGACCAGTTTCTCGTAAAGCCGGTCGGACCGGCTTGTCGGCCCTCCTGAATCCATTCCTTTTTCCGGATTGCTTATGCAATACATAAGTTCCCCGGATTCCGGTATGTTACAATGATGTCCAC
>DSBB01000088.1 GCA_011046175.1 Candidatus Hydrogenedentota bacterium
GAACTCGGCGCAACAATGCCCGTGAGCATCTTGATGGTCGTTGATTTTCCCGCGCCGTTTGGCCCCAGAAAACCGTGGAAGGTGCCGCGCTCAACCCGCAGCGACAGGGCGTTTACCACCGGAATTCCATTGTAGTTTTTTGTGAGCGAGAACGTTTCGATGCAGTATTCCATGAAGCGGGCTATTCCCTATAATCCTCGAGCAACAGTTTAACCACGGGGCTGTCCGGCCAAATCGCCTGCGCCTTATCAAGGCACTCGCGGCTGCGCCGCTTGTCGTTATTGCGAATATGGACCCGCGCTTCATTCAACCACGTGTTAAACATTTCAGCGTCCGTTCGGGCGTGTTTGCGCGCCTCGTGCCATGCCTTCGCTGCGTCGCGCCACTTAACTTTAACGCCAAAATCCTCGCTTAAAAAATAGTTCAGCGCATGATCGCGCAGCACATCAAAGTCGTTGGGAAGCAGTCGCGCCGTGCGTTCGGACATCTTCATGGCTTCCCGGTACACCTTGCCTCGATCCCATTTTCGAATATGCATCACCTGCGGCGCATGCACAAGGTATACCTGCGCCATGTTGTACAGGAAGTCCGGATTATTCGGCTCCAATCGCAACGCGGTGTCCATGCTTTCCATGCCCATTGCGTACATGCCCCTGTGCAGGGTGTACATTCCGAAATTGCAGTGGGCACGCGCAAAACGCGAGTCAATGTGAACGGCGCGCCGCCAATGTTGGGCGGCGTCGTCTGGCCGACCAAAAAAATCATGTATCAACTCGCCATAGAAATTATGCAGCGCGGCGCTTTGCTCGAAACGTTCCAACCCCAATTCGTAGGCCGCCTTCACAAGAGCGAGATTCTTTTGCGCTTCGGCGGAAGCGGCGCGCGCGCCTGCCTCGTCGCCTTCTTTTTCAAGCTTTCGCGCCGAAACATACGCCGCTCGGGCTATGCCCACATGAAGTTTGTCAAAAGCGCGGATTTTATTCTCAAACTCCGCCTGATCCTTCAGGTATGGCTCCAACACGCTTAGTTCCGGCGGCACGGTTGTTGCGTGCCCCTTCTCAACAGCGTAAGCGTTGGCGCAAAACATGATAACCGACAAAGCACTCACGAGAAACAGAAAATCACGGTTACTCTTCATTGACATATTTTCCTTGCCGCTTTTTTTTCACGGCATGTTTTCATACCAATACGTGTAATCATACCAGATGCAGTATGCGACTGCGAGATTTTTTCCAGAATGCTGTTATTGACCATGCATATTTGCTATCATTCCTTCTGAAACGAAAGGACTTCCTGCATGCCTGCGTTTAACCTCCTCGAATTAGAAATTATCACCAGCATGACGCAACGCCGTCCCGATTTGGAGGCCTGTGTTGCGTCCATGAACTTATTTCACAACGCTTTGGTGGACTGTTACGACGGCGGCGGTGTTCTTTTTACCTGCGGCAACGGCGGCTCGAATGCGGACGCGCTTCACATAGTGGGCGAGTTATGCAAAAGTTTTGAGCGCAAAAGACCAATTGACGGCATGTTCAAAGAACGAATTCTGTCGCTTCCTTACGGCGAGGCGCTTGCCGCCCATCTTGAAGCCGGACTTCCTGCAATGGCGCTGGGGCTTAACAGCGCGTTGAAAACAGCCATAGAAAATGACTGTCCGCTGCCGAATATCGCATTTGCCCAGGAACTGAACGCGCTGATGAAAAAAGGGGACATGCTGCTGGCCATATCCACTTCCGGCAATGCCGCCAACTGCACGATGGCCATGGCCGTGGCCAAGGCGCGGGGCGGCACGGTCGCCGCGCTTACAGGGCCGACAGGGGGCGTCATGGCGCAACATGCCGACATCGCGATTTACGCGCCGGGTGATGATACAAAGCAGATCCAGGAAGCGCACGCGGTGGTGTGGCATACCCTGTGCTGTCTCATCGAGGCGCATTATTTTCCGGAAAAACGATGATGTTCACGGCGCACACGCCGAAATAAGTTTGCGACAATTTCGTTGCCAAATACGCGCGGCGCATTTGGCACGAGTGACAACCAACAGGAGAATCTTGATATGCGCGCATTATACGTTCTGACAATCGTACTGCTCACCGTATTTGTCTTCGCGCCGGCTCATGGCGAGCAATGGTTCAAGGGCGGTCTTCATCTGCATTCGCTGTGGAGCGATGGAGACGCCGCGCCGGAAGTGGTTACGGCATGGTATAAAGAGCGCGGGTGGCACTTTATCTGTTACACAGACCACAACATCCTGCTTGAGGGCGACACGTACAAGCCTATAATGGATGACGCCGATTTGACGCCTGCGCGCGTGGAAGCGATTCGGGAACAGTTCGGCGATGATTGGGTGCAGGAAGAAGAGCACCTCGGCAGGCAGCGAATGCGGCTGAAGACTTATGAAGAGCTCAAGGCGCATTTTGAGGAGCCGGGGCGTTTTCTGGTAATGCATGGCGAGGAAATTACTACGCTTAGCGGCAATCCGCACGTGAACGCAATCAACGTGTTGGAGCGCACCGGCGGTTTGCCGAAAGACGGCATGACGGAACGTATTGAACTCTACATGAAGGCGGTGACGGCCCAAGCGGAAAAGCATCAGCGTCTGATGTTCAGCATGCTCAACCATCCCAATTTTGCCAATGGCGTAACGATTGAAGAGGCTTTGCCGGTTAAGGCGCTGCGCTTTTTTGAGGTATTTAACGGCCACCCCAGCGTGAACAACTGGGGACATGAAGAAAAAGGCTATCCCTCCACAGACCGCTTCTGGGATGTACTTTTGACGCTAAGGCTTCAGGAGGAGCCTTCCTACATGTTGTATGGCCTTGCCACTGATGACGCCCATAATTATTTCAACATGGGCAAAGGCGCCAATCCCGGACGGGGGTGGGTCATGGTGCTTGCCGGGCAACTTGCGCCGGAAGCGTTGTTGACTTCCATTATGAAAGGCGATTTTTACGCTTCAACGGGCGTCTTGCTTGATAACATACGTCGCGATGAATCCGGCATGTCATTCACGATCATGGCCGAGCCGGGCGTAACATATACCACTCAGTTTTTCGGTACGCGCCGCGGATTTGACACAACGTCAACAGCGGTTCTGGACGCCGACGGAAACCCCAAGGAACGGGCATCGCGCATTTATAGCGATGAAATCGGCGCGCTTCTTTCCGAGACAACGGGCCATGAGCCCTCTTACACGTTTGAAGGGGACGAATTATATGTGCGCGCAAAAATTACATCGGACAAACCGCACCCCAACCCCTTTAAGAAAGGCGATGTGGAAATGGCATGGGTACAGCCCGCAACGGCGCCATGAATTATGGGAGAACAGTTATGAGCACATCCTACATGCCTAAAATTGCGTGTATCGGCGCGGGCAACGTTGGCGCAACCGCCGCGCAGTATTGTCTTGAAATGGAATTGGGCAACGTCGTGCTGACCGACATCGTGGAAGGGCTGCCACAGGGCAAGGCGCTTGACATGACCGAGGCTGGGCCGATACGCAACTACGGCGCCACCTGCATCGGCACAAATGATTACGGGGATATTCAGGATGCCGGTGTTGTTATTATCACGGCGGGATTACCGCGCAAACCGGGCATGACGCGCCTTGACCTGCTTGAAAAAAATGGGCGTATTATCGCGGAAATATGCGGTGAAATTAAGAGACACGCGCCAAACGCCTTCGTGATCATGGTGACCAACCCCCTGGATGTTATGGCTTATCTGGCCTATCGGATACTGGGCTTTCCGGCCAACCGCGTTATTGGCATGGCGGGCTGCCTGGACAGCGCCCGGATGCGCGCATTTGTGGCGATGGAACTGGGTGTCAGCATGAAAAATGTGGATACAATGGTGTTGGGGTCGCACGGCGACACAATGGTGCCGCTGCCCCAGTATACGACCGTGTCCGGCATCCCTATTACAACGCTTCTTACACGGGAGAAAATTGACGCCATCATTGCGCGTACGAGAGACGGCGGCGGCGAAATAGTGCGGCTCCTGAAAACAGGCAGCGCCTTTTATGCTCCGGCGGCGGGCGCGGCGCGCATGGCGCAGGCCATTCTCCGCAATGAAAGGCACCTGCTTCCCTGCGCCGCCCTGTTGCAGGGAGAATACGGCTTAAAGGATTTGTAC
>DSBB01000174.1 GCA_011046175.1 Candidatus Hydrogenedentota bacterium
CCCAATAATAAGAGGTTGTTGGCCACCGACAACACGACAAATAGCTTGCGGCGTCCCAAGCAGGACATCAGGCGGACCCATAGATAGTCTGTTGCGGTCACGTATATGAGAAGAAAAAGAAAATACCAATTCCACCAACCATAAAAAACATAAGAGGCAGCCAGAAGCCAGGGAATACGGAAACGGGTGCGGTGTATAAGTAGATAGACGAGATACACAATCGCAAAAAAAGTGAGAAATATCCAATTGTGAAACAGCACGGTATTTACTTTCCACCGGCGGATGGCGTGTGAACGGTCTGAATGTTGGTGCAGTAAGATTTAGACGCTTTTTCTTCTTGTCGCGACCCGGCATTCCCAAGAAACATCTGAAAATGTTCCTGTGAGAGCAATTCCCGGGTGATGTGTGTGTACCCCTGCCCGATGGGATGGCTGGCGTCAGCGTAAAGATTAACGGGGAGAACCGATGCCAAATGACAAGGAAACCCCTCGGCAACAAGCCATTTTTGCACGGCGGCGATGGTTGCTTTATACGAGTCAAGTGACACTTGTGCGACGGCATGTTTATTGAACGGTCCCACAAGTACGAACACATTATTGCCCCGGCTTCGCAAGTGTAATGCGGTCTGACAAAAAAAACGCCATTGCAGTGAATTATCAAGACTTACCCATTCAAAGGGCTGAGGGGCCATGTCTCTTTCCTTCCATGAACGAAAATCCTCGCCGGGCAGGATGTCCGGAGCGGGCATCTCTTGCCAAAGAGGTTCCAGCGGGCATTCATAAGGGCGATCCAGCGTCCAGACAGGCGGCGTTTTATTGTCGTAGTACGCAATGGACAAATGGGAGGCGAAACTCCGAAGAGGCGCGTAGCGCTCCGCTGCAATGTCCGCTTTTGCATCCGCCGATTCGTGGTAGCAGGGAATGCGGGGCAAGAACTGAGGCACAAGTTTTGGATGATTAAAACGGGTTTCCCGTTCCGTGCTCAAATCATATTGAGGGGAACTTATCCACAAGGGATTGAAATGCAGCAGGATGTCGCAGTCGCGAAGTGATCGGACATGATAACGCAGCAAGCCGTTCATGGCAACGGGATGTAGTCCGTTAATACCCAGGTTCCAAAAGGAAAGTCCCGTCTCTGTTTTCAGATTGCTGGAGAGCGTTTGTTCAAGTGACGCAAATCTTCCCCAGACCACAGAATCCCCCAAAACAATCACACCGTTCTCTTTCGCCGCAGCCCGGGCATATCGCGCAAAGTGCCAGTAGTCTTCGCTTATTGCGTAGGGGATGCGGTACGTATCGTCAGGCTCAAACCCCTCGAACACTGTCCACAAAGGCGGCAATCCCAGTGAAACGACAGCAGTAATTATGGCAACAACAAGCCAGTCGAAGAAGTCCAATCTTAAAGCGTTGGATTCTTGAAACGGGCCGTTCCTTTGACATCCGGCGATTTTCACGATGTGCTGTTCCTGTTGATTCGGGACGCGTCGTTTTGCCAGTTGATATGATGTTAAAGAGGGGCGGCGCGAAGATCGCCGACGATACGAAATCCCAGACATGCAGTGCGAACCTCCCCCGGCGCTGCCGAACGGCGCGCTGAACGGCAGCCCAGCGCAGCATCATGCCAGCCCCCGCCGCGAATAACACGGCTTTTGCCGCGGGGAGAATTGATTCGCGCGCTGCCGTTCGCCGGCGCGTCCTCGTGCTCCGAGTGCCAATCGTCTTCGCACCACTCATACACGTTGCCGTACATGTCATAGAGACCCCACGGGTTTGGCAGTTTGGCGCCGACAGGTTTGCTGCCATAGGGGACGTTGTTCCCCTTGTACCACATATACCGACCGCGGGTTCCGTCATCCTCGGCATTGTCGGGAGCCTCAAGGGAATCGCCAAAGAAAAACCGGGTCGTCGTGCCGGCGCGGCAGGCATATTCCCATTCCGCTTCCGATGGAAGCCTGACCCATATATGCCCTTGTCCTGTCTTCTTGAGATGGAGATTCAATGCTTCAATAAATTGCTTCGCGTCGTGCCAAGACACGTTATAGGCGGGATAATCGTCACCGATGCCCCATTCCTCCCGCGGTTCAAATCTTACTTCTTTAAGTATGGGGGATTCGTTGTTTGCTTCAGTGTCCCATGTTTCCATCATAGCCGGCTCGGGCCATTTGCCCATAATAGCCAGCCACTGTTTTTGGGTTATCTCGTACCTGCCTATGTAAAAGTCATAACCTATAGTTACTGTATGCGCGGGCGTCTCTTCTTTCCTGTGCCCCCGTTCGGTTTCACGCGCCCCCATCTCAAAAGAGCCCGCCGGGATGAGCACCAGAGAAATCGCCGTGTTATTCGGCAGTATTACCATAATTTCTTCTTTGGTGTTTACGACCGGGGGCGACATATCATTAGCGGGGCTGGCTGCCGGATAGACCAGAACACACACTAAAATTATTCCCCAAACGAGGGTTGCTCTACCACAAGAAAATGAAAGCCGCATCCGAGTTTTCCTGCTACAGTGTCGTTGCCACATACCGGCATGAATACGCCGTTTTACGTCGAAAGATCAGCCCGAAAGGGCGTTTGTACTATAGCACAACACCCGTATTATTTCAATCCTTTTTTCTGCAGCAGTGCCGAAGCCGCCCCCCCACTATACAATACCAAATTGCTTCATCTTCCGCCACAATGTCGTGCGATCAATCTGCAGTGCTTCCGCTGCCTTACTACGACTACCGTTTGTGGAAGCCAGTATGCGCTGGATACGCTGTGCCTGTTCTTCGGGCGACAATCGCTTTAGCGACTTCCCAACGGAACGGGACTGCTCTTGTTTTTTTTTCTCATTTCCATACAGCAACTGGGCGGGCAGACATTCTTCTCTGATTTCATCACAACGGCAGAAAATGTAGGCCCGTTCAATGATATTCTTCAGTTCACGAACATTACCGGGATAGTCATAATCCATCAATCTACGCATGGCTTCAGGCGACACCCGCTGAACGTTGCGTCCCTTTTCGGCATTAAGTACATCCAGCAAATATTCGGTAAGTAGGGGTATATCACCGGGTCGCTCTGACAGGGGCGGTAGATTAATCTCCACGACATTTAGCCGGTAATACAAATCTGCCCTGAAATCGCCGGTTTCGACCATTTTCGCCAGATCCCGGTTGGTTGCGGCAATCACCCGAACATCTGCGGTTTCTGATGCCGTGGCGCCCAATGGCTCATATTGTTTTTCCTGGAGCACGCGCATCAGTTTCACCTGCATGGCAGGGGACAAATCGCCCACCTCATCCATAAAGATTGTGCCCCCTTTCGCCAATGCAAACCGGCCTGGCTTGTCGTGCTTCGCATCTGTAAAGGCCCCCCTTTTGTAACCGAACAATTCAGACTCAAGCAGCGAATCCGGCAGCGCACCGCAATTAACGGCGATAAAGGGGCCTGCATTCCTGCCACTTGCATCATGAATGGCACGAGCGATAAGTTCCTTGCCCGTGCCCGTTGGCCCTAAAATCAGCACCGTACTGTCGCTCACCGCCAGGTCCGGCAGGATATCCAACACGCGGAGAATCTGTTCGTCCTGCGTTACAATATCGCCCGCAGTGCGCTTTTCGCGCAGCTCGCGTCTGAGCAGTTCTATCTCCCTGTTATCCTGAAGCGTAAAAACAACCCCCATCATATCGCCAGAAGCGTCAAGGACAGATGAAGCATTGACAAGAATCGGTATGATCCTATGTCTGCTGTCTTTTATTTGCTTGTGTACACCTTTCACAGGCTTTCGTGAACCCGTCACATCACGAACAAGCCCCATCCATTCTGCGGCCGTATCAGGAAAAACAACTTCGATGGTTTTTCCAAGAACATCCTTGGACTTAACACCCGTCAGACGTTCTGCCTGGAGATTGAAGCATCCGATACGCATTTCCCGGTTCACAGCAAACACACCCTCCGAGAGAGAATTCAAGATAGAACGATAAGGCTCAACAAGCCCAATCGCGCTGGTTATCACAGAACTGTCCGTTTTCTTGCTCATTTTTTTTTCGATCCGCCTTTTCGATTTTCCCAAAATTCGACTATCGCAAAATGATCCGAATGTTGCATATGCAACATATTGCATTTACTGCAACATAGTATACAAC
>DSBB01000068.1 GCA_011046175.1 Candidatus Hydrogenedentota bacterium
ATCATATCCAGATTGTAATGTTTTACACGATACTGTTTACCGTCAACGGCAGTTGTCAAGTATTCCTTGACAACTGAATTTGCGCTTAACTCGCCTTCTTCAAGTATGTTGCGAATATGCAGGCTGATATCTTGCTTTGTAGTCTCGAAAAGGTTCGCAAGCGCAATCTGAGAAAGCCAGACGGTCTCCTCTTCCAGGCGCACGGAAATTTTCATCCGTCCATCCTCAGTCCTGTAAATGAGGATGTCGGATTGTGGTGTGGACGTATTATCCGAAGGCGGCATAATTCCGGTTTCCTCAGACACCCGTTGATTCGTATTTACTGATGGCGTTATACAGTACTTCCAGCGCCTGCTTATAGTCGGCGATGCCCACGTACTCTAGGATAAACGGCGCATGAGGCGCGTATTTGGCGGCCAAGGCGACAAACTGCACATAGTCCAGGTCGCCCTGTCCCGCCGCCACGCCTCGGTCAACATGGAGTTTGCGATCCTTGGCATGCAGGCAATCTATGAACGGGGCGAGCTGGGCGAACATCTCTTCGAGGTCGTTAATTTCAATCAGGTTGGCGGGATCGAGCAATGCCCGCGCGCGGGGCGAATCCACGGCTTCCAGGAACAGACGCGTCCGCTTGGCGCTGGCGAGGAATCCCCGATAAAAAGGCTCGAACAATACTTTGGCGTCATAGGATTCCGCCCTTTTTACGAGTTCCTTGCCCGTATCCACCATTTGCGTCCAGACGTCTTCCTGAAAATGATGGGGAACGCCACCGCCGTCGGGCGGTTCAAAGTGTCCCGCTTCCGTAATGAAGGTATGAACATTCATGGCCTCGCCGATGCGAAACATGGCCTCGAAATAATCCATGTTCGCCTTTCGCTCCCCTTTGTCGGGGTGGATGAGATTCGTATACACGCCGATACTGTGGATGGTTATCCCCTCGGAAGCGTACGCCCCGGCGATTTCCTTGCAGCGTTGCGCGTCCAGCGCGGACACGTCGTTGCGCCCGTTATAAACCCAGTAGTTGCTGTCTTTCTGTGAGAGGAAGAGTTGCACCGTGCGAATCCCGTTTGCCGCGAGTTCTTTGGCGAGTTCCGCGTTGGTGTGCCCGTTAAATCCGAGGGTGGATACGCCAACCTTGGGCGACTGGGCTTCCGCGGGGTTTGCCGAAGAGGTTAATGCTGTTGCACCCAAAACGGGCAGCGCGGCGGCAGCCCCTGCCATGAGCGCTTCACGCCGGGTAAGTTGGATATTCATGGTTATTCCTTTCAACAGTTTCCGATGACACTCCCAAACCACAAGTCAACACTCGACATGGCTGTAGCATGATAACATGGCGGCGGCGCTGCAATAAATTCCCGTCTCACTGCGAGAACGGCTTTGGCAAGATGATCAATTGCCCCAATCATTCGCATGAGATAATTCTTTGAGCAGATTCGTTGTAACCGAAGTCATCACTTCAGGATAGATTTCAAGGTCGTTGACATGAAATCTGTGGATGGCCGGCGACGCTTCCGCGTCATCGTAAAACTCCGTTCCTTTTTCATCCACGCGGAGTTTAACAGTGGAAAAAGTGAACGGTTCGATAATGCGATCATACGGCGCTATTTTTCCCTCTGGAAGAGCCAGATACGTCTCGTTGCGTTGCACATATTTTCTTCCCGCCATATAGGGGAACACGGCGCAGCACCACAAGTTGCGGGTGTCGGCAAGTACGCGCTCTTTTTCCTCGTTCACCGGGGCGGCGCGCATGGCCGCCAGCGGGTCGTCTTCATTTTTTTGGAGCATCGCATAGATGAAAAAGTTAAGGAGCGGAGCGGAGGCGTCCGCCAACAGTTCTTCATGCTTTGCCCGCCAGAAAGAGGCGTTGCCTTCATTTACCCAGGCGCCGCCGTCAAAACAGGGTATCCAATATATCGGCAACGGCGCGTTCATGATGCATTTGTAGGCGTTCACATCAAGTCCGACATTGTATTCCTGGAAGGCGCCCTGCGCCTCACCGATAAACATATATATTCGGGACACTTTATTTTGGAGCAGTTCCGGTTCCCGGTTGTATGCCGCGGCGATGTCACGCAGACTTCCCACTGTGATGACAGTGACCGGCCCGGATGATTGGTCGAGGATGGACAATATCGCCTCCACGCCACACTGAAATTCGTCAGGCTGTTGTTTGCCCGTGTCGTCGGGACTTTTCAACTCGTGGGCCAACCCAATCTCATAGGGGACAGTGCGACTTGTAAGGTGATTCGTTTGTTCAATAGGGATGCGCCCCGGTTTTTCCTTTTGTTTGCGCCCCTGATCGAGGATAATAGCCTTGATGTCGAATTCGGATATGGCATAGATACATGCCAGGTCAAAATGGTCGTCGGGATCGTCATGGGGGTGGAACAGGTCCGTGCAATAAATTACGGGAATTGGCGCTTCATTGTTACCGGCAAAAACGTTTACTTGGAGAAACAGGATCGCCGCCGACAACATCAATTGTTTCACAATACCTCCTTGCTGTAGCATCATGGTAACTATCTAGCAGGTCGTACACCATGCCCGAATAACAGCGTGTGCCCGTCATTCCCGCGAAAGCGGGGATCCAGAAAGCGGCTGATGCGCTGTGAGTATGGCTCTGGATTCCCGCTTTCGCGGGAATGACGGCTACTTTTGGGCGTACCATGGCTTCAACTTATTATGCTTGCCAGACAAACAATTCCTGATTATACTACCGGAACCGCGTACCACGGCTTCAACTTATTATGCTTGCCAGACAGTTACGCATCATGAGTTCGTTTGCCTCGCTTCATCGCAAATTCAGGTTCACGCATCATTATAGGCGGCGGGGTATCCCGCGGCGCAACAACAGGTGGAACTTGATTGGGCGAACCGTTACAATGAGAATGCCTTTTTCGATTTGTTTTGAGAGCGAAAAGGAGACTTCCATGAAAATGTGTCTTATGAGCCGCAAAATAATATGGGGCTGGATTGGCATCCTGACGATTCTGACCGGAACATGGACATCAGCCGGTGAGGACGCGCTTTCACCGCGTTTGCAGGCGGCGCGTCAGTTTGCCGATATTGTTCTTGATAAGGGGCGCGATACGTATCGCGCCTCGCCTACGCCCATGTTTGTGGACGGATTAAATGTTGACACCCTTGAACCGGTTTGTTGGCAGTATGGCGGCGAATCCTGGATTTGTTGTAATCTGGCGAGCCAGCAGAATTTGTTTCGGACACTGGTTGCGTTGACCAATCTGACCGGTGAAGCGCGTTACAAAGACGCGGCCAAGGAAGCCATTTCCTGGCATTTTGAGCACTACACGCGGTCGTGCGGTTTGCTTCAATGGGGCGGCCATCGTTTCATAGACCTTGCCACGGGCAAGGTTGTGGGCGAACAGGACACGCATGAGCTCAAGTGGAGTTTCCCGTATTACGAACTGATGTGGGAAGTGAATCCCGGGGCGACGGAACGGTATATCAAAGCATTCTGGAATGCGCATATTCTGGATTGGACGGTGCTGGACATGAACCGCCACGGTCGTTACGACCGCGCCGCGGGCGCGCTTTGGGACAGCGCGTATGTCGGCGGCGAGCCGTTTTTCCCGGCAAAAGGCCTTACCTTCCTCAATACGGGGAGCGACCTCATGTACGCGGGAATACTCTTGTATGAATTGAACGGCGATGACGGCGCGGCGACATGGGCATTGCGTCTGATGAAGCGATATGTTGATGCGCGCAATCCTTTCACCGGTCTGGGCGCGTACCAGTACAGCCAGCTCGACGCGAACAATGATCGCGCGCTGCGCCAGTTTGCGCCGGAATTTCCGGGCAGGCCGGCGCTGGAGGGGACGCTGCTTGCCGGCAGCGGCGTATACAGTTATGGCGGCGTATCGCAATTGCTCATGGCGGAGAAGCTGGGCGAGCGCGGCGCAGCAATGCTTGATTGGGTTCGGGACGGCCTTGTTGCGTATGCGACGCATGCGTATGATCCCGCCACCAACATGCTAAAACCGATGCTTACCGACGGCACACTGTTGACGGACGCGCATTTTAAGCGCGTGGGTTATTACAGCGCGGGAATCGCCCGCGACTCGCGGGCGGACTCGTTGTTGTTTTACTCCTATG
>DSBB01000228.1 GCA_011046175.1 Candidatus Hydrogenedentota bacterium
CATAATCTCTTAATACTCCCTGTTTTTACACACATACCCGGTTAACGCAAAAGATTGATACAGTATAAACGATCATAACGGTAAATGTAAAATATCTAACAGTTAGACGGGCGATCGGGCGCATGGAAAGGCGGGGGAATGTGATCAGGCGGCGCGAATATTCAGCGGGGAGACGTGGGTTTGGCTGAGGACTGGTATCGGGAAGCGAGCACGCCAAGCGCAATGCTGTATAGCTTCGTAATGGCGGAATCGGAACGGCTCGTTACGATCACCGGCGCCGTGGCGCCGACAACAAAGCCCGCAATTTCACGGCGCGCCAGATAACGGATTGTTTTGTACATGGCATTTCCCGTTTCAATATCGGGAACAATAATAATGTCGGCTTTTCCCGTCACGGGGCTTGTGCGCCCCTTGATTTCCGCGGTGTGACTGTCAAGCACATTGTCCATGGACATGGGACCGTCTATAATGCAGTCGCCGAACTTCCCCGATTCGCCCATTCGCCGCAACAATTCCGCGTCGAGCGTGGCGGGCATCGCGGGCAACTCAACCTTTTCCACCGCCGCCAGAACGGCGACCTTGGGAACGGCAAAGCCAAGCACTTTCGCAACAAACAAGGCGTTGTGAAGGATCGCGATCTTCCTGTTGAAACGGGGACGGATGTTGATGCCCGAATCCGTCATCAGGATGAACCGCGACTGGTCCGGCGATTCAATGGCGGCAACATGACTCAGCGGCCGGCCGCGGCGCATGCCGAATTCCTGGTGGAGGATGGCGCGGATAAACTCCTTGGTGCTCACCAGACCCTTCATCACAAGTTCCGCATCGCCTTCATGCACCAGGCGTACGGCCGCTGCGCAGGCCTCCACGGGATTCGCCACATCAATAATGTCGAGAGCGCCGGTGTCGAGTCCATGTTGCGCCCCGATCCTCCGAATATCATCGGCAACGCCCACAAGCACCGGCGTGATGAGCGCTTCACGCGTCGCGTGCGCCACCGAAGCGATGACGGTGTCTTCGCCCGCCGCGGCAACCGCCATGCGCGGCTTCTTCAGGGAACGCGCCGCGGCCATCAATTCGGGGAAGGTGTTGATGCGACCGGAAGTCATGAAGCGTCCTCTTGCAGGTCCTCGTCGCCCGCCGAAACGGCAATCAGCCCGCTTCGCGCCATGGCCACAATGCCCATGGGTTTCACCATGGTGAGAAATCCGTCGAGCGCGCGATGCTCGCCCGCCAGTTCTATGGTCACGGTGTGTTCGCTCATGCCTATCACGCGCGCCTGGAACAGTTCCGCCGCCTGCATAATGCTCGGCGTGTTGTCGGCGTTGACGCGCACTTTTACCAACATCAGCTCGCGCGCGTAAAACTCTTCACTCGCCAAATCTTCCAGCCGTACAACCACATCAAGCGATTCACACTCGCGTTCAGCGTCGGCAACCGTCGCCTCATCACCGGAAATGACGATGGTTGCGCGGCTGACGCCGAGGTCCTCCGTCTCGGCAACCGCGAGACTTAAAATATTGATGCCCTTTGCCGCAAACGCTTCGCTTACCTGCGCGAGTACGCCACGCTGATTCCTCACGATGCATGATAATGTATGCTTCATAAAACAACCCTTTTGCTGCCTGTGCTAACTACTTTACATCAATTTGGCGTAAGAGGCAAACTTTTCCCGAATCAAAAACGGTTGTTTTATTGTCTTTCTATGCTTGCGCATGATGCGGCGGCAGCGGTTCGCTGTTCCTGTCAACCACGGCTAAAATAGGAAAACTTGCGTTTTATGATGTTTCAGGTTACAATAATAGCAGTCATTTTAATCGGAATCATATAAGGATTTTACTGAATGGCTTTTTCAGAAAATTCTCCTCCCAACCAAGCTGCTGAGTATCAACTTGATATTCAGGCCTGTTCTCAAAAACAGGTATTAGTCGCAGCCTGTAATAGTCGTATCGCCAAATACGCGCGACGTATTATAGAAAAACAATTCGGATGCGACGTTACTGTCGTTACCACCGGCTTTGAAGCAATCACCATGCTGGACAGCTCTCCTTTTGATGCGCTGGTATGCGATAGTGACATTGCCGGCATGAACGGGTTGGAACTGGCCCGTGAAGGGCGAAACGCATTTCCCGATATGGGCATCATCATTATGGGCGATCTTTCGACGCCTTTTCCGTTCGTCGAATCCCTAAAGGCCGGCGCAACAGACTTTATGGCAAAACCATTCTTGCCCGCCGAGCTGGTTGCCCGGTTGACACGCATCTTCAATGAGGCCGCATTGCGCAATGAACGACGTTTGGAGGCGCTCAAATACCGATGCCTTTTTGATCTCAGCATTGACGGCATGGCCTTGCTCGATGGGGGCGGCGCCGTCATACAAGATGTAAACAAGTCGCTGCTGGAACTGATGGGCGAGAAGAAGACCAACCTCGTGGGAAAGCCCGTGGCCACGCTGCTTGACGTTGAAGACCGCTACCGTTTTGAACAATGGCTGTCCCTTTGCGCCCTTATCGGTCGCGGCGCCATATCCGACCTGAAACTCGCGCATGCCGCAAACAGCAATATTTACGTTGACATTTCCATGTCCGTCGTAAAAAACGAGGCCCAATGTGGCATATTTCTCGTGGTGAAAAATATTACCGACCGCCGCGAAATGCAGCTGCGGCTCGACGAAATAACACAACGCGATTTACTCACCGGCCTTTTTAACAGGCGTTCGTTCATAAATCGGGTGCATGGGGCGGTGCGAAGCGCTCAGGAATACAACATCCCCACCACCTTGATAATGATGGACATGGACGGCCTGAAAGCGTTCAACGACAAATATGGCCACGCGGTCGGGGACCAGATGTTGGTGGAGGCGGCGGCGGCCATTTCCATTCATATACATCCCAGCACCGGAGACGCCTGCTTCCGCTACGATGGTGATGAATTTGCCATACTGCTCGGCGGCGTGGATGCAGAGGAGGGGCACCAGATAGCCAAGCGCATTCGCGAGGAGTTTTACAGTCGCGACACCAAGAATCTGACCATCAGTATCGGATTGGTTGAATACCAGAATAATCAGTCGGTGGACAATTTTGTGCGCGCGGCGGAGGAAGCCGTTTATCACGCGAAAGAATCGGGCAAAAACGCCATAAGCAAAGCGTCGGCATAATTGCATCCGCACGGCCGTAGAGGTGTTCCGACTTTATTTGCCATAAGGACACAGTATTATTGTCATGGCTGGAAACACGCCGTTCCATTTACAACATATAACCGCATGGCTGTATGATGTCATGCAGCGCATGTACAGCGAAGTCCCGTACCGACTATTCCGCTCCGGACGCGCGTTTCCCGCATGGCACTATATGTTTGAAGTCACCCGACGCTGCAACCTGCGCTGCCGTATGTGCCAATACATTTCTTATCTCCAAAATGTATCAAGCAAAAAACAACGGGAAGGCGAATTAACAACCGACGAATGGAAACGTGTCATTGACCAAGTCGGGCCTTTCAGTTTCATCACTTTTACGGGCGGCGAACCGTTGATGCGCTCTGATTTCATGGAGCTGCTTGCGTACGCTTCACAGTGTTCGCGCGTACACTACATCACAAATGCCACCATGTTGACGGAAAATGTTGCCAATGAGTCCGTTGCGAATGCGCCGCGTCGCATCGGCGGACGTGGTCTTAATTTTATCGGCGTATCACTGGAAGGCCCCGAGGAAATACATGACGACATCCGGCAGCAACCCGGCGCTTTTGCCCGCTCCGTCGCCGGCGTGCAGGCGTTGAATACAGCGCGACAGAAAGCCCAAAAAGCATGTCCCATGGTTCATATTACCACGGTTATCCAGCAATCAAACGCCACGGTATTGGAGCAAATGCCCGAACTGGTCGCTTCAATCGGCGGCGATGTACTGAATCTCGTTACAGAAACCCGAATGCATGATCTGACGGGGCTGGGCGAACAACCATACGGTAAATGGAAGCATGACGACATTTCCTGGCCGCGCATAAACCGCGATACGTTGGAACGGGCTTTTTCACGAACGGAAGAAGCGGCGAAAAAGTATCATGTCGAAGTGCGATGGCCGCGCATGCCCCGATCAGAATTACTGTGTTAC
>DSBB01000017.1 GCA_011046175.1 Candidatus Hydrogenedentota bacterium
GCACGGCCCGCATCAGGAAGTAGGCCGACAACACGGCAAGCAACGTCAACAAGATATAGGGACGGGGTTCTTGGGAAAACCAGATATGCTGCGGAGACAAGGTCACACACAAGGCCGCCAAAAGGCCGCATGACCAACCGCAAAGCCAGCGCCCCGCCTCGAATACAGCCAGAACACACAAAAGGCCGAGCGCCACGTTCAACACGCGCAATCCATACACATCAAGGGAAAACAGCCTCGCCGCGTGGTATTGCAGGCAATAGTAGAGCGGGCCCATGGTGTGGGTCGGACAGTTGATCTGCATGCCATACAGATTGCCGCAATAAGCGGGAGCATCCAGATTTGCAACGGACGCGAGTTCGTCCAGCCACACCGATTGATTTTCAAGATTCCAGAAGCGAAGCCCGCCCGCCAGAACCATGATTCCCGCAACTGCCATGGTGCGCAGGATTGTTTTTCGTGTAGTCACTGGGCGGCTTTTATTCATCCGACTTGAAGAGCAGCCCTTTTGTCATGCGTTGAAGTGCCATGGGAGCGTACAGAAACAACAGGGAACGTTGTGGAAAATCCCGCCACATGCGGTAAAAACGCCGGGGATTCAGATAAAACTGTATATTCGCCTTTCGCTGATAATAAAACAGTTCCCTGTCAGATACGGAAGAAATATTAACCCTGATAGATATATAGGTCATATCTTCGTAATTAATCGCTTCCAACTTTTCCGGAGCGATTTGGCAGGCTATTTTATAGAGTTCCGTATTGGGAAACGGCGTCACGGTGAAAAAAGACCCGGTGTGCAACTGGGAATGATTGGCCACATCAATGGTCATCTGCAATTCTTCCGCCGTCTCGGTCGGAAAGCCGAGCATCATGAACCCATTGGTAAACACGCCCTTGCGCACCGCGTACGCGATATTGTCAAGAAACCTGGGGATGCGCAGCCGCTTGCCCATCAATTGCTGGAGTCGTGGCGAACCCGTTTCCAGGGCGAAACTGCAGAAATACATGCCGCACCCGTCCACCAGCGCATCTATGGTTTCCTCGTCCAGAATGTCGCCGCGCAAGCCGTTCGGAAAAACAAAGCGGGGCCGCATCTTACGGCGGCCGAATACCGCCGCCAATTCCAGAATCCGTTTTCTATCCAGGTTAAAGATGTCATCCACAAACTCAAAATCATCTATGCCGTATTTATTTGAAAGAAATTCCACCTCGTCCGCTATGCGTTCGGCGGAATGGAAGCGGCATTGTTTTCCGAAGACCCGGTGACACCAGGTGCACCCGTAGGGGCATCCCCGGGTGCTGAACAACGTTGCATACCTTCGCCTCGGGATGGGGGCCATCGAATTGACTTTCCAGTAGCGTGGCAAATCAATCAGGTCGTAGGCCGGCATGGGCAGAGAATCCAATTCCTCAATGACCGGCGCGATGCCCGGATTGCTCACCACAACGCCGTCCTTGCGCCAGTGCAGGCCGGGCACTTCGGAGAAATCTTTTCCATCCCCTTCCAGGTAACACCGGCAAATCAACTCGAAGGACCGCTCGCCCTCGCCCGAAACGGCGCAATCCGCGGCCGCCGCCTTCTCCAGCGCCTGTGCGCCGAATGAACTGATGTGCGGACCGCCCAGAACAATTATGGCGTCCTTGAGTCCGGCGCGGATTTTTTCAGCAAGTTCCCGCTGATGATGCGCAAAAGGGGTCAACGCACCCAGCCCCACGATGTCAGGCCTGAAATCTATGATTTGACGGGCCAACTTCTCGGTCGAGATGTTCGTTTCTCGCTGGTTTTCGACTTGGACATCCACGTCAAAGTGCTTGCGGATGTATGCCGCGAGGTACATTTGCCCCAGTGGCGGGGTCGCCAGCGGATACATGCGCACACGAAATCCAACATTAACCAGAAACAACCGAAGTTTTTTCATTTTATGCCTGACTTGTTAATGGATTTCCAAGGGCGACAGCCAGCCACCAGAACAATAAGCGATATCGCCATCGGCATTTCTGGCACGGAGAAAATAAGTCCCTGAATCCGTCTACTCTGCCTCTATGACGGTCATGGCTAGTCATCGCCTGAAAAGTAGTGTAGACCCAAGCGGGTTTGTTGTCAACCACATAGTTGCTGCATATACCGGATTACAACTATTCACGCGCCGACAGAACCGGCCCCTGACAAGCGGCGGATTCATGACCATATATTTCGGAGGGGCGCGTAACCTCAATCGAATGGCATTTCCTCGGTGGACAGTGTCACACCCGCAGGTGGATGCAATCCACAATGCGAGAGATGACGCTAAGAATAGTCCTATGTGCAACATGCCTCACTTTCAGGGCAGGTTTCCCGCCGCTCTTGAGAGCGCCGTGGGTACGAAGAAGCCCGTTCCGGCCATTTCGTCGAGGCGCTTTTGGCCCTCAGCCGTGTCGTGATGTTTGAAGAGCGCCAGCGCCGCCGCCTCGTACGCGCGCGAAAGGCCGGTGGCGTCGAAGGCATGCATTTGCTCAAAGGCAGCAGTCATTTCTTCGAGTCTGTTTTGGGTTCCCAGCGCAATCGCGAGGGCCAGCCATCCCATCACATAGCGTTCCCGGATGCGCAGGCATGTGCGCGCCACCGCCTCGCCGAGGTCGGGGTGTCCTTCAGCGGTCAGGAAAAGACTCAGTTTCATCAGATGGAAAGGCCCGGGATAGAAAGGCATGTCTATTGCCCGATTGAGCGCCGTCAGAACCGATTCGCGCGCCGCCCCGTCCGAAATGTCGAGCGCCAGTGTCCGCAGCACCGCCTCATAATCGGTTTCGGCGGCGATGGCCGTTGGACTTCCAATGGCTTTGCCTGGCATGCGGGTTATCTCGTAGGCCCGAATGCCATTCATGCCCGCAATATCCTCGCGGTTCCAGGCGAGATTCATCGCATGCAGCGCCCGCTCGAATTCGTTTGCAGGCGGAAAGCGATACACAAAATCCTCCAACAACACCCATGCATTTTGGTCGGGATTCGCCTCAAGATGCCGGGCGATGCGTTCGCATGCGCTCCGATAGGAGGGGACCAGCAGAACGGGCGCCGGAAGCCCGCCGTACAGGCCAAGCATTTGGTCGGATAGGATCATGCCCCGTAGAAGAATCAGGTCCCCCGGCGCGGCGCGCTGCTGCAACAGCCGCGCCGCCGACCGCCAATCGGTGCGCGTTGTCGCTGGAAGAGACACGGAAATCTGGTATGCGTAGGTCATTGCAAGCGCCAATGCAAGCAGAAACCGGGCAGGCTTCGGCGTCGCCCGCGCAATGAGCCAGCCGATGAACATGTAGAGGCTGAATGAACAATAACTTGAATAACGCGGCAGGATGCATGGACGCCAAAGCAGGGACAGCGTTAGCATCGCCGCCATGGGAACAAAGAGAACGAAGAGGGGAAACAGCGCCTCACGCCGCGCAAGGAATGCCTCCCGGCGCCGTTCGCTCAAGAGGGAATATGTCAGAAAAGCAATAACCCCCGCAGTGGCGCTTACTGAAAACAGCACCACGGCCCAATCAAAAAAACCATGCAGTTGCAGCAGGTCTTGCCCGATCCTCTGTCCCAGGAACTCCCACGTCTGGCCTTGGTAAAGAAACGGTTCGGTCGTCATGGCGGCGTCATAGCCGAAAAAAGTGAATAACGCCTCCCGTGGAGACGGCAGGCGCATGAAAAAATCATCCGCCGCCGAATGAACCTGTTCCATATGTGATCTGAGCCACAAGTACGGCGACAGGCATATTGTGGTGTTCGCCGCCCACCATGCGAGGGTTGTGCGGCGCCATTTCTTTAAGTCCGCACCCCCATCGAACCAGAACAAGGCCACGTAGACAAACTCGGCCATGATGAATAACAGGCCAAAGAAGTAACTCCACGCCAAGCCAAAGTTGGCCGCGCCGGCCAGGGCAAGCCAGCCGCGATGCCGCTCGGAACAGCCCCGCGCCACCGCGTACATCGAGACCACCACCAGCAACTCCATCAGGGCATTGGGCCGGACGCCCTGCGCGAGCCAGATATGCGACGGCGAAACTGCGAGGCAGGCCGCCGCTATCAGACCCGCCTTCGCCCCATAAAACCGTCGTCCCAGCGCGAACAGCAGCGGGATTGAC
>DSBB01000059.1 GCA_011046175.1 Candidatus Hydrogenedentota bacterium
GGTAAACTGTGCGCTGAAATCAACTTCGTTATACGCGCCATGGTTCCGCTTTGGACAATCGTGGGGAATATCCACAAAAACAAGGACAAATCATCATGTCGTTAAATGTAGCAATTGTCGGTATGGGCGGCATTGGCAATGTCCACGCACGCTGTTATCAAAACAACCCGTTGTCAAAAATAGTCGCCGTATGCGACATCATTAAAGAACGCGCGGACGCCGCGGCGGCGGCGTATAATTGCAGCGCCTATTACAGTGTCAAGGACATGCTTGCGTCAAGCGTCAAAATTGATTGCGCGAGCATGTGTACGGCGGGAAAGGAAAACGGCGGCGACCATTACACCCCTACAATGGAACTGCTCAACGGCGGCGTCCCCGTGCTGGGTGAAAAGCCCATCTCAAACGAGGTGGCAAAAGCCGTGAAAATGGTGGCGCTGGCAAAGAGGAAAAAACTGCGTTACGGCATTGATCTCAACCACCGCTTTACGCCTGCGGCGCGTCGCGCAAAAGACTGGATTGCAGAGGGGCGCATGGGCAAATTGCACATTATCAACATGACCATGTGGATTAACAATCCGAATGAGACATCGCCGCATTTTCATATTCGGGCGCTGCATCCGCATTCCATAGATGTGATGCGATTTTTTTGCGGTGATGTGGACAAAGTGCAGGCTTTTTTTCTGCGCGGCGACACTATGGACGGGAAGAAACGCAAATGCTGGTCTAATCTGCAAGCCAACATGCTGTTTAAAAACGGCGTGGTGGGACATCTTACGGGCAGTTACGACGCGGGCGGCGCTTTCGGACTGGAACGTTGCGAAATCACGGGAAGCAAGGGACGCATCGTTATTGAGGAAGCCTGCGAAGAGTTGATGTTCTACAGTCGCGCCAACAGTGAAACGGAGCACTACCATCATTTGGGCGGCATGACGAATTTTTCCGAAACCTTCGCCTCGCGCATCAATACATGGCTTGAGCAGAATGCGAAAAAAGTCGCCCCCGACAAGATTGACGGCAGCGGCGAGGACGCCTTGCGCGCCCAAAAAATCATCGAGGCGTGCATTACCTCTTGGGAAACCAATTCCGTGGTGAAAGTGCGTTATTAAGAAAGGATTCAGGATGATCACAGTTGGTGTAAACACGGTGCTTTTTGCCGGAACGGATTTCAAGACGGCGGCGCAACACATAAAATGGGCAGGCTATGACGCGCTGGAAATCTGCGCCATCCAAGGCATGTGCGAACATCTCCGGCTTGACACGTGGAAACAGGACGCCGCCGACATCAAAGCCATATCACAAGACTTGGAACTTCCCATTACCGCGATGGAAGAAGCGGCGCTGGACGAAAAGCGTCTGATGAAAGCCTTTGAAGCGGGGGCGGAAATCGGCATCCCGGTGGTGAATGTTGGCCCAGGGGGCTCAAAGGATGTGCCGGAAGACCTGCCCAGGACCATTGACATGCTGGCAAAGATGGCGGAAAAAGCAGCGCCTTTCGGTGTTACACTGTGTGTCAAGGCGCATGTAAACGCCAGTATCTGGAACACGGCTACAACGCTTGAAGCCATGAAGCGCATCGCTTCGCCATCTTTTGGAATAGACATGGACCCCAGCCATATCCATCGCGGCGGCGAGGCGCCCAAGGAAGCGCTGAAACAGGTCGTCTCACGGGTGCGCCACATTCATATCCGCGATTGCGCCGGCACGGGGCCTTCCCCCGGCCCGCCGGAAATGCAGGCGTGCGGGCGCGGCGATATTGATCTCTGGGGATACTGCGTGATCATGGCCGAATCCGGCTATGACGGCCCGGTCAATCTGGAAGTAATCGGCGCGGCGGAATATCCCGTTGAACGATGCGCCATTATTGCCGCTGAAAGTTATGGTTATTTGAATGCGTGTTTGCAGGGATGCAATGCGCGATAACAGTTAAAACAGTTCAAAACAGCAAAGGTACGCCCATGCCCAAAAAACATCCGAACATTCTGATTTTCGCCATTGACAGCATCCGTCGCGATCACATGAGCTGCTACGGCTACCCGCGTCTCACCACCCCTTACTTTGACGAACTTGCCTTCGATGGAACGCTCATCGAAAACGCGTTCAGTCCTTATATCCCCACCACGCCCGCCTATTCCAGCATGCTCACCGGGCAGGACGTCGTCAGTCATCAGATGGTGAGTCTGGGACCCAAGGGGCCGCTCGACAAGAAGCATCCCACCCTGCCGGAACTTCTCAAGAAGGCAGGCTATACCAGCACTGTGGTCGGGTTCGACAAAGGCTTCTATCGCGGGTTCGACAACTACCTGAACTTTGAGGGCTGGGTTTCCTGGGAAGAGCGTCCGGCGCGTAAAGCGGAAAACCTGAACAACGTCGCGTTGCCCGCGCTGGAGAAGATGCACAAGTCCGGCAAGCCCTGGCTGCTGTTCCTGCGCCACATGGATCCGCATGCGCCCTATCTGCCGCCCGCGCCCTACGACACAATGTTCTACTCGAAAAACCCGTGCGACCCCAAGAACAAGAGCATGAAACCCGTGTTCGCCTTCAAGCCCTTCGCCGATTTCCTCAGTTCATGGATGCCGCCCGGCTGCACGGACAAGGATTACGTCATCGCCCAGTATGACGGTGCCATCACCTATATGGACGCCTGCTGCCAGCGCATCATCACGCGCTTGGAAGAACTGGGCTGCAAAGACGACACCCTCATCGTCATCACCGGCGACCACGGCGAGACACTGTATGACCACGAATGTTTCTTCGATCACCACGGCCTCTACGAACCGACATTGGTGGTGCCGCTTATTTACTACTGGCCGGGAAAAGTGCCGGCAGGCGTACACAGCAACGCCTACTCAAAACACGAAGACCTGATCCCGACCATACTCGACCTGTGCGGCTTAAAGTCGCTCGCAAAAGGCGTCAAGTTTGACGGCGTCTCGCTGACGAAGTATTTCAATGAGGATGGCGGATCGCCCCGTTCCGAATTCTACATTACTGAATGCACATGGATGCGCAAACACGGTTGGCGTACTCCCATCTGGAAATTCTGGGAAGCGCTCGAGCCCGATTTTCACGGCAAACCGCCCGTGGAACTCTACAACCTCGTGGAAGACCCCGAAGAATCGAAAAACCTCGCGAGAAAAGAGCCTGCCCTTGTTGAGATGCTGCGTGATCGCATGAACTCGTGGATTGAAAAACGTTGCAAAGAGACAGGCAAAGGGAACCCCATCAACGATTATTGGATCGGCACGGACAAATACATCGGCTCTGTCGCCACCGCCAAAACCTTGCAACAGCGCTGAGATAACTTTACAATCGAATCGGATAAAATAATCATTGGCGTTTCAATTTTACTTTCATCGCGCCTTTTTGATACTATGCGTGCGTGCTTGGAATGTTTTCATTCCAAACGCTGTCGGGGCGTGGCCTAGCCCGGATAAGGCGCTTGACTGGGGGTCAAGAGATCGCTGGTTCAAATCCAGTCGCCCCGACCATCGTTATAACGCCGAAAACATTGGGCGATCTCAATGTTTACCCCGAGCGCCGGCGCGGCGCAACCTTAACCGGAAAGTGAACAGTCCTACTTTCAAAAAAGGATGCGCCCTATGAGCAAAGCGAATACGCCCCACACAACCGCGTAACCAAACCCACCTTTTGTTGTGAATGCAGCCTGTCATCCCGTGATATGGACTGCCGCAACAACCCCATCTACCGCCCGGAATAAATGGCGCCTGCGGCGCAGCCGCAAAAGGTAATCCTTGCGTTCTTTATGCTAAGACGGGCTTTGCCCGCAACCCAGATTTGACTATTCTCTTTGTATGTTGTTCACGCTTCAGCGTGCGGGGTTGCGTGTATGACTCAGAGTTTGTGTACCACTGCCGCACGCTGAAGCGTGAACAACATACCCAACTTCTTTTTTTTGATCGTGGTTTCTGGCCGATAATGTACTACCAAACACAATTGTATTAACAACATGCGGCAAAGTGATAAAAAATTGTCAGCCAACCGATGTTAGGCGCCTAATGCGGTTTTCGGTCAGGTTGACCGAAATCGTGGAAACGTAAGGAGAATCGCTCTATGGCAGCCCCGTAATTGCACTATCAC
>DSBB01000060.1 GCA_011046175.1 Candidatus Hydrogenedentota bacterium
AATAATGTTGTTCAGGGACACGGCTGTATTCTTTGGCTTTGCTGCGGCCATAACGGGCATTGGAGCATGTTCCCGCATAGGTAGTTGGGGCGGGCGGAGGAAGGGACACGGGGTCATCATCAACCCAAAATACGCCGTCGCGAAACTGCACCTGTTCGCCGGGGAGACCGGCAATGCGGCCCACCAGTTGAAACGTCGCCTTGTCTTCCAATCCTATCGCGCTGTAGAACACAAGATCGCCCCGGGCGGGTTCCCGCCACCGCATGGCCAGCCTGTCCAATACGGGCAAATGGAATCCATAATGCGCGAAGGACACCACCAAATGATCTATTTTGTTGGGGTCGTCGGGATTATGCGCCGGGCAAAGGCGTCCCGCAAACAAACGCGCCAGCAATACCAGAGCCAATAGCGCAAGTAGTCCCCGCCACCACCAAGTGGAGGAGAAGCCGGTAAAATCACGCCAGCGTGTCGGCGGCCACCATATACATGCCACGCGTCCCACAATATGTTCATTAGGCAACCATCCAAAATAACGTCCGTCGCGACTGTGCGCGCTGTTGTCGCCCAAGACCAGATAATGATCTTCCGGTATGTGCGCAAATTTTTCTGAAGGCTGCACGCCATAAGGACCGTCCAGCGGCGTGGTATAGTAGATATCCGGCATATCAGGAGGAAGTTCAAGCGGGACGCTGTCGGCGTATATCTTGCCGTTGCGAATCTGAAGGTGTTCTCCCGGCATGCCGACAATGCGCTTTACAAGCGTTTTGTGCGTCGCGTTTTCTTCGACAGTCTTGAACACCACCATATCCCAGCGTTGCGGCGGATTTCCATGCCATATCCGTCTGTTCATAAATGGATAGCGCAATCCGTACACCCACTTGTTTACAAACACGCGGTCGCCTCTGCCGAACCGGGGGTCGCCGTGCAGCGTGGGTTCCATCGAGCCGGAAGGGATGCGGTAAGGTTCCGCCACAGCCCAGCGTATGGCCAGCGCCAACAGCAATGCGGTTAATCCGCTGCGCATCCATTCAAAGGTCTGGGCGCGGTCCATGCCGCTGGTGAACCAAAGCAGACAACCCACGGCCGCTATGGCAATGCCCACATAGTTCATACGATCAGCCGAAGCAGGCGGCATCTTGCCGCTGCGATACATGACGGCTATGCCCGCAATAAATAACACGGCGCCCAGATATGCGGCGCTTTCTGGTATCAGGGGCTTCATCACTGTTGATTCGCTTTTTTGCGTGTCCCGTTTTTCTTTTGGCATGTTTTTATTTGCTGTCGGTTGTGAACATCTGAATGCCCCTGTAAAGATAACACGGCTAATGGTAGCACGTTCGTTCGGGACAATGCCATTCCGGTATTGACGGAACTTACGGAAAAAGGCGCGGCATTGCGCCGCGCCGGAGCATCACTGTCCAGTTGCGTTAAATTAGCGGTATTCGTTACTGGCGGCTTCCTTTTCAAGCTCCTGCTGGTATTCCAGACAATAACGCGCAGAGGGAAATGCCTCAAGGCGCTTTTTCGGTATGAGCTTCCCGCTGCCCTCGCAGATGCCGTAAGTGCCGCGCTCGATCCGGTCTAATGCATCAATGACATCACGAAGCCGCTGGGACTCGCTGCCGGCAATGTTAAGCGCCGTTTCAAGATTAAAACTGTCCGTGCCTGTCTCAGCAAAACTGGCAAGGTCGGCGCCATTGTCCCTGCCGGATTCTGTCCGGGATGCCTCCTCTATATTGTTGATTGTGGCGGTGAGCCGGTCTCTTTCCGCAAGAAGCATTTTTTGGAATTTTGCGATATCGCTTTTTGTGAGTTGTTTGGTTACAGCGCTCTTTCTTATGCCTTTTTTGGGAGTGGTCCTTCCACGGGTAACCTTCTTTGCGGTAGCTTTCACCGATGGCTTTTTGGCAGGCGTTTTTTCTACGGAAGTCTTCCTTGTCAAGTTTTTTTTGACTGCCGCCGCTTTTTTGGATGCCACCTTCTTTGCCGCCGGCTTCTTTGCCGTTGTCTTCTTTACCGCCGCTTTTTTGGGCGTCGCCTTCTTGGGCGTTTGTTTTTTAACCGCCTTCTTCACAGCTGCTTTTTTTGCGGTTCTTTTTGCTCCCGCCTTTTTTGTTGCTGTTTTTACCGGGCTCTTAATTGTTTTCTTCGCTGTGCTTTTTTTCTTTACAGGCGCTTTTTTCATAGCCGTCACTACTCCTGTCACTTAAGAGACGATTACCTGAATATGGCTTATGGCCGGCATGGAAACAAACGCCGGTTGAAGCCCCTATCTTTCAACGGCGCATAAGACTAGCACAATTCTTTATATATTTCAAAAAAAAGTTATAGGTTCCCCATAGAATGCGGTGAAAAAAAAGCAGGCGGTGGAACGGTGGCGAAACTACGTCCAAAACATGCAGCCGACAAGGGTAGCCAAAGGCGTGAAGACGAGGCATCCCCGGCGCAAGGGCTCTTTTATATCACGGTGGTTATCGTCCTGTGAATATGGAACGCAACCGTGTCAGCAGGCCGGGTTGCTCAAAGGATATTGTTTTCGCGCCTTGCTGATAATTGGTGATGGGCGGGGGAGCGGTAAGGCGGACAACAATGACGGTGATATTATCCACACCGCCCGCCGCGAGGGCGTGTTGCACCAAGTCGCGGGCCGCCTGTTGGACATCGTTGGTCTCCAGATAGAGGTTGATGTCTTCAGGGCTGACCATGTTAGACAAACCGTCGGAGCAAAGCAACAGCACGTCACCCACCTGCAATTGCAACGCGAACAGGTCAACATTAATGTCCTCCTTAATCCCGACGGCGCGCGTTATAAGATTTTTCAGCGTGTGATTGCGCGCGTCCTCTTCATTAATGAGGCCGCTGCGAATTTGCTCCGCAACCAGCGAGTGGTCGTTTGTGAGTTGCTTAAGCGGCTGACTGGCGCGTTTAAGATAGATGCGGCTGTCGCCCACTTGCGCCATGTACGCCCAGTTGCCGAGAATCGTCAGTGCGCTTATGGTGGTGCCCATTCCGGCATAGTCCGGGTTTGCCTCCGCTTCGTCGAAAACATATTCGTTGGCGCATTCAACAGACAATTTCAGAGCATTTGGAACGAGGGTATGGAGATTCTTGTCGTAAAACTTTTTGACCAGACATTGAAGCGCCGTTCGACTTGCATATTCGCCGGCGCTGGCGCCGCCCATGCCATCGGCAACAGCCACCAGCACACCGCGGGAATCTCTCATGGATTCCGATTCCGGCACAAAAAGCAGGCAGGAGTCTTCATTGTTTTGACGCTTTTTCCCGACATCCGTTATGACTTGAATGTCCAGAAACGGGCCTGACCAGGCGGTTTCGAAATTATGACCGTCCAACGGGCCTAATCTCGCCTCAGGATTATCGCGTTTCAAGGGCGTTTCCTTCTCGTACATAGTAAATTGCAGGCGATTTCATTCCATTCAGAATAATACCTGACCTGCCGGGGGCATAAGATGCCACAGCTGGACGCAGGGCAGCCGATATGCAGATTCCTACAACGACGCTGGGTGTTTAACACTGCAAAAAGATACCACAAAACCGTCCGTAACACAAAACTCTTGTACACTGTTACTATTGTATCACAAACAGGCGCTTCAAAATGCCCGGCTGCGCCCACGCAGTTCGATGTCAATTACTGCTGCGACCGCCTGTGCCGACAGTTGATTTCACCCGCCTGGCTTCCGGTGTTTTGGGGCGCAACGAACGAGACGCCGCGCCGGCGCGCCACATCTCCGAATTATGAATCTCATCCAGTTCCTTTTGAAGCTGCTCCTGATAATTCTTGTTGCCGGTGCTGCGCAACACGCGCTTGCATTCTTCACCGTTCTTTACACGCTTATACAACTCCTTAAAAACAGGCAGCGTTGCCTTCTTGAATTTCGGTTTCCAATCCAGCGCCCCCCGTTGCGCCGTGGCGGAGCAATTCATATACATCCAGTCCATGCCGTTTTCGTCCACCAGCCGGATAAGACTTTGCGTCAGTTCTTCAACTGTTTCGTTAAATGCTTCGCTCGGACTGTGTCCGTTTTTGCGCAGCACTTCGTATTGCGCTTCCATTATGCCCGCCAAAGCGCCCATTAA
>DSBB01000056.1 GCA_011046175.1 Candidatus Hydrogenedentota bacterium
TCCTGCCAGCAACGCTTTATGCCCGTTGCGTCAGCATAGTCGCCGCGCACAGTCGCCTTGCGCCGAACATGTTCTATAAACGGAGGCGCTGTCACCGGTATGAACTCGCCCCGCGCCGGGAAAATGGGGGCTACAACATTAAAAAAGTGAAAGTCGCGCGGCACCCGGGACTCTTCCGCCGCACTCCTGAATTGCGCCGCTGTTAGGACAAGGGAAAGCGCGAGAAAAAACAGCCGCATTGTCATACTCCTTTGTGGTTGTCACACTCCAAATACGCCCTGCCCGTCATAACATCTTCCATTGCTCCAATATGGCAAAAAGAACAATGCCGAAGGCGGTGGCGACATTCATGCTTTTTTTATAACCCGCCATGGGAATCTGAACGACGGCGTCACAGCGCCGCATAACTCGTTCATTAACGCCGTTTTCTTCGTTGCCGAATACAATGGCAACCGGTTGCGGGAAGGTGAATTTTGTATATGGAACGGCGCTGTCTGTGGTCTCAACCGCCACAACAGGTATGTTTTGTTCCTTAAGCGCATCCAGACAATCCCTGTTGCGCTCATAATAGGTCCATGGGACATAATCAAAAGCGCCCAGCGCTGTTTTTTCCAGTTTTTTATGAGGCGGATGCGCAGTCATCCCGCACAGATGCAGATGCGCCACGGCGCCCGCATCGGCTGTGCGGAAGATACTGCCCACGTTGAACGCGCTACGCAGGTTGTCCAGCATAACATGCACGGGCCGGCGCGGCAGGGCTGCGCGATTTTCAGGCGGTTGCCCGGCGTAATAAGGTTCCAGCGGCGTCATAACATTGCGTGTATTGTTTTTATTCAATGATCAACAGCGGTTGCATACGTCTCAAAAGTTCCTCTATTTCCGCTTGATAGGCGCGCTCAAGTATTGCGGCAAGCGCCTCGTCTTCAATGCCCCGGCTGCTCTCCTCGACTAGGCGCGCCGTATCGGCTGCAAATCCCGCGCCGCTGAAGGCCTGCGTATTGTTCAATAGCATTTGTTTCAGTTCCATAATCCGATATTGCGTCTCACGCAGGCCACGGGCGCGCCGTTGCGCTTCAGCGGGGAACTCGTCTCCCACGCTTGTATATGCTGCTTCTGATTGTTGCAGAAGCGCAACAGCCTCCGCATATCTTGCGCGGCCCGCCTCCTGCTCGGCGAGGTTGCGCAGTTCATCGGCCTGCTCGAGCAGCGTTTGGTACTCGGTCTGTTGCGCGTCGCGCTTGACGATCATGGCTTGCGTCTCCAGGCGTCTCTGCTCTGCGGTCGGATGCAAGGCATTGGCGGCCAGCGCTTTTTCAAATCCCGCAAGGGCCTCCTCCAGCTGTTCTTTTGCCAGCGCCTCTTCAGCGACTTCCATGTAATACTCGCTGATCTTGCCAACCACATCGCGCCTTTCCGGCGCGGCGGCGAGCGTCATTTCATACTCGCGAACGGCGCGTTCCCTGAATCCGGCATCGTACAACATATCCCCGATGCGGGCGCGCATATCCGGGGTGAACGAAACCAAGCCCGCATAGTACTCCTCCGCTGCTTCGATTTCCGCCAGATTACCGCGCTCTATGCGGTATGCGTATCCCTTCAACACATAGCGTCTCAATTGCTCTTCACTGATATTGCCCGCAACAGCGCGAGAAGTGATAATAGTCCACCAGATATCCGCCACCGCATTTACGGAACGGCTTACATCGGTTGCCAGTCGCGATGTCGCCGCACCGCGAAAACCGATGCCGCTTTGATATTCGCTTGTGATGAGATCATTCGAGGCGTTCGCTTCTCGAATAATGCGTTCAAAGTGTTTCATGGTGTCGAACACCCGCCTCGGCGCCGGCGCCAACGCCCCCAAATCAACCGCCTGGTCCGCATCGTCATAATACTTTTCCCGGGAGACCGCGTCCGCCTTGCTCATGGGCGCCGTCACGCTTGCCGTGACCTTTCCAAGCGTTCCCAACCGAAACGCGTAATAGGCGTCCAGTTTCGGCCGTCGCGCGGCAGTCAACAACGCCAGTTCATTCTCTATGGCGCGCAAGGGGTCCATTACGAGGTCGGGGTATAATTCCTGCAACGCCTCGTCGTCAATGGAAGCGCCGGCGCGGATGTCTTTTTGCAGGCGCGTGAGCGGCACATTTTGTTCCCGTGACATAAGATTCAGCGCTGTGTTGACAATCGCCAGCTGCGTGCGCGGTCCCCAAGCCCCGGCGGTACCGGCGCACAACAGCAAGGTCAGCAGAATACAGCCGCTTTTGATATTTCGATGAGTAAACATATATATTCTCTCCCTTTGTGCTTGCCTTGGACTATTGTTTCGTCTGTTTGATTTGAGATACGAGCAACTCGATTTCGTTTGCGCGATATTGGACTGGATTCAGGGAAGCCAATTCGAGGTATTGCTCAAGTTCCTGCAACCCCTCTTCAATGGCGCCGCGATTAATCAGGAGCAATCCCAGTTCCAGCCTTGCCGCCGGGTAATCGCCCGTGATGCTTATGGCGCGGCGGTAGGCCTGCTCCGCCTGGGTCATATCACCCTGCGCCGCATGAATCCGCCCCTGAATTGTTGCCTGTCGCGCGGTGTTGACGCCCGCCTCAGCGGCTCGGCGCACAAATGTGGCCGCACGGTCCAGATTGTCTTGGTCAAGATAGATGGCCGCCATTTCAAGCGCGGCGCGTCCCGCGAGATCACTTGTGCCCGTGGTGATGCTCTCAAGCGCCACAAGCGCTTCATCGAGCAGTTTGTTCTGCTGAAGACAAACGGCATGCAAAAAGGCGCAGCGCACATCATCCGGGCGACCGGCCTTTGCGTCATTCAACAATTGCAATGCCTTGCCGGGCTGCCCCCGCTGCATGAGCAGGGCGCCCCTTTGCAGATTTACAAGCGCGGCGAGTTCGGGCGGGATGTCGCCTGCCTTTTCAAAAGCCGCCATGGCGGCTTCGTCCTGTTCACGCATTTTATGCACAAATCCCAACGCCACTGCGACATCATCATCGCCGGGATTGGCCGTCAGCGCTTTTTCAAGCAGTCGTTCCGCCTCCTCGAGATCACCGGTCAGGGCGCGTGTGAGCCCGGGAAGCGCGGGAGGCGCGGCGTTAAGCGCGGATAACGCTTCAACGGCCTCCTCTTGCCCTCGGTATTCACCCTGAACCCCCTGCAGCAATGCAAGAATTTTAAGCAAATCCGCGTCGTTGGGATAACGCTGCTGCGCCAGAGACCGCAGCAAGGCAGTCTGCCGTTGTCTTTCCGGAGAAGAAGACATACGCTCGACGGCCAACAATGAGATCAGCGCGGCCTCACGGTCGCGCGGGCCGCCTTGCCGCGCTACTGATTCAAATACCTCTGCGGCCCGGTCGTAACGCTGCCCCTGCCAATAAACCTGGCCCAACAGAAATTGCGCGTCCAAGTCGCCCGGCGTACGTTGCAGATACTCCTGCAACAGTTGTGCCGCCTGTTCAATATCGCCGTTTTGCGCAGTGCGGCGCGCTTCGCCCACAGGATCGCGCATCAATTGCATTGCCAACACGAATAAGACCGCGCCACAACCCGCCACCAGCAACAGAATACCAACGGCTTTCAATGCTTGCCAAACCCCCTGAAAACTCTTTTTTTCGGGCTCCGGCTCCTTTATTATCTTTTGACCTGTCAACAGGTTTAGGCCGCAGTGTGTGCAAATAATATCCCCTGCGCCGACGCGACCTTTGCATTCGGGACACACGGACGCGCCTTGATCGCCAAAAAAAGGCTGTACGCCGACGACATCCTCTCTTTTCTTCGCAGGCCCCCCGCAACTGGGGCAAATTGATGCGTCATCGGTCATGGCGCCCCCACAATAGGGGCAGTTGATCATGTTTGACACAGTAAAAATTCCTTTTTGAGTTGCTCATTGACAAACCGGAAGCCTGTATCGCGCCCGGCGCATTATTCAAATTCGTCAGACAAAGGCGCGTGACACTGGCGACATTCTCTTTTTTCCACCCAGTTTCTACGACCACATTGCGCGCATTTCGGCCAGAACAGTGAGGGGATGCCGATGAGCGCAACCGCGGTAATGGTGCAAGTCATAATTATTAAATAAGCCGTGTGCAAAGAA
>DSBB01000463.1 GCA_011046175.1 Candidatus Hydrogenedentota bacterium
ACCCTGTCGTTTGCCCTTATATGGAACTGCCGCCGTCGCAGGTAAGCACCGCGCCGGTGGTGTAACTTGATGCGTCGGACGCAAAGTAAAGTGCCGCGCCAACGAGTTCCTCGGGCTGCGCGTGCCTGCCCATGGGCGCGTTCTCCACGTAATGCTTGTATATCTCCGGCGTGTCAATGAGCACCTTGGCGAATTTGGTCTCGGTCAGTCCCGGACAGATGCAGTTGCAGCGCACTTTCGCGCCCGCCAGTTCCTTCGCCATCACCTTCGTCATCATAATCACCGCCGCCTTGGTCATCGAGTAAACGCCCATCATGGGCGAGGGCGAAAGCCCTTCTATGGACGCGATGTTGATGACGGAGCCGCCGGACTCCTGATTCGTCATCAGTTGCGCCGCCTGCTGCGCCACAAGGAAATAGCCCTTGCAATTGATCTCAAAGGTTTTGTCGTACATGGATTCCGGAGCGTAAATGAACGGCCCGAAGTAGGGATTTGTGGCGGCGTTGTTTACCAGCACGTCCAACTTTCCGTAGTCGTCCTTGATGCGTTTGAAAAGGCGCTCCACCTCTTCACTCTTGCCCACATGACAAGCCATGCCCGCCGCCTTCCCGCCCGAGGCGGTGATGGCGGCCGCCGTCGCGTCAAGGTCAGCCTGTTTGCGCGACGCCAGTATTACCGTCGCCCCGTGTTCGGCAAAGGCGCCGCCGATGGACGCGCCGATGCCGCGACTGCCGCCTGTGACCAAGGCGACCTTGCCCTGTAAGCCAAAGTCAGTCATCGAGATTCTCCTTGTTGCGTTCCGCTTTTTCTTTTTCCTTTATCTGTTGCCACGAAGCCATCGCTTCTTCCGGCGTCGCAGCCTTGTTGGCGCGAAAAACGTGATCGTGGCGGCGCACAAGCTTCTCATGGGCCCGCGCAAGGGCGCTTTCCAGCGTGAAGCGGCCTTCCGCTTCCGCCGCCGCCATGCACGCCAGCAAGGTGAAGAAACAGTCGCCATACTCTTCTTCGGCGTGATGATTGTCGCCGGATTCCAACGCCTCGCGAAGCTCGTCTGTCTCGCCGCCGCAGAATGCGGCAAATTCCAGCGCGGTGCGCTCGCGATCCCAGGGGCAGCCTTCGGGCGAACGCAGGTATCGCGCGAGCGCCGCCAGCGCCGCGAACCAGTCCGTCTCCGTTTCCGGTGTCTTCTCCAAGTGAGGATGGTCGGTCATCAGTAACTCCCGTATTGTTGGCGTATGTCGCATTTCCGCCGGACGGATCAAGTGTATATGAGCCGTTCAGGAAATCGCAAACCTGTCTTTCAAGGGGCCGTGACAAACGGCCTGATTGCCTCCAGCCGCTTTTCGGCAATGCCCGGAACGCGTGTTAATTCTTCCACGGACATGAAGGGTTGGCGGGAGCGTTCCTCGATGATTCGTTCCGCAAACACCGGCCCGATGCCCGGCAGCGACTGTAATTGCTCGGCAGTGGCGTGATTGACGTTGATAAGACCGCCCGGAGCGGTCGTTCCGGGCGAAGCCATCGCTTCTTCCGGCGAGGAAATATGCGGCGCCCCCTGTTGTGGCGGCGCCGGGGAGAATAGCGGCGCGGAACGTCGGTAACCCGGCGGATTATATACGACGGAAGTGCCGCGGCGGCGCATGGCGACCTGCTTCTCATCCCGTTTTACCAAGGGCATTTCGGGAATAGTGAGGGTGGTTTCGTCAATCAACGGCGCAGTCAAAAGAATATCAGAAAGATCGGCATGATCGGTCGCGCCTCCCGCAATGGCGATGAGGTCTGTTACGCGCAAATCCTTTTCCACTATGTAAAAGCCGGGATGCGTCACGGCGCCCATCACCGCAACGCCAATGCTCGTTGGTTGTTGTTCCGGCGTTTCCGCGGGAGAAGGCGCCGGCGGCTGTGTTGACGCGGACACGGCAACCGAAGGCGCAGACGTGGAGACGTCCTCTGTGTCCGCGGTGGTTATGGCCGGTTGTCGAACCGGTATGATGACGGCGGCATTCTCATTTGTCTTCGCGTTGATGCCGTCATGAAAATAGAGGGTAGCGCAACCCGTGATTATTGCCACAGTAAGGCCCACGAATAACCACTGTTCTTTTGTTGTCAACATTCTATTGGGCGCAAACACCGAAGACTCTCCAGATGCTTTGTCTCATTTGTGCATGCTGATTTTACATGATGCCATGTGTCGCTTCAAGAAGCGGCGGAAGGAGCGTTCAGGCCTGTGTGGTCTTGCCCGCTGCCAGCTGCCGCTGAATAAACCCCGCCGCGCGCTCATTTTCCAACGCGGGATCGCAGACGGCAAGGAGATGTTCCTCCAATTCACGCAACGTGGCCGGCGCTTTTTCGGCCAGGTTATTCAATTCTTCCGGGTCTTCCGCCAGATTAAACAACAGATGAGGCGCCTCGGCGCACCAGATTAGTTTCCAATCGCCCTTGCGTATCATGTAGGCGCTGCCGCGCACGCCGTGGCCGTGGTATTCCGCAAACAAGGCGCGGTCCGACATGGCGCGCTGTAATTCCTGCAACGGCGCGCCCAACCAGCCGTCAGGCCGCCGGGAGCCGGTGGCGGCGAACAGCGACGCCTGCACGTCGTGCAGATTCACGGGCGTGGCGACGCGCCTGCCGCGTTCAAATCCGGGACCCGAGGCCAGCACAGGGACGCGCGCAGAATCCTCATAAAGCGAGCATTTCCACCACATCCCGAATTTCCCAAGCATTTCGCCGTGGTCGGAAGTGTAGATGAACACGGTGCGTTCGGCAAGCCCGGTTTCATCCAGAGCGTCAAGAAACCGGCCCACAACATCATCCACAAAATGCACGCAGCCGAGATAGCCCCGGCGCAGGCCGCGGATGTGTTCTTCCGTGAAAACGCCGGTGGTGAAGTGGCGCCGCAGGTCAAGGGCGTAAGGATGATTTGCAGAAGCCTCTTCCGGGCCATGCCGGGGCAAATCCGCGCCCTCGGCATAACGTTCCCACAAGTCCGGCGTATTATAATGGGGAAAGTGAGGCGCGCTGATGTTGACGCATAGGGTGAATGGCTGTTGCGATGCCGTGTCGCGTGACCGCAGCCATTTTAGCGCCTCTGATACGCGAGATTTGTCGCCCGCCCATGCGTCCTCGCGCGCGCCGTATCCCCGCGCGCGCCGGTGGCCGTCGTCACGCACCGTCAGCGGGTCGCGGCTGATATTCATGTCTCCCGGCCATTTGCGGTCTCCATAGTGAAGCAATTCTGAAAATCCCAACTCCGGCGACGGGCGGTACACATCGGTCTTGCCCGCGTGAACGGTATGAACGCCCTGCTCGCGCAACACGGCCCCGTACGACGGATGTTCCTGCCGGATGGCGTTGCAATTGTTGTAACACTGAATATCATGCACATGGCGGCCGCTCATAAATGCGCTGCGGCTGGGCATGCACAACGGCGACGGACAGTACCCGTTTTCAAAGAGCGTCCCCCGCGACGCAAGCCGCTCCAGATTCGGCGTCTCCAGCAGCGGATGACCGTGCAGGGAGGTAAACTTCGGATTGTGTTCGTCCGACATGAGGATGACAACATTATAACGTTGTTCTTCGGATACTGCGCGGTCGGCGCCGCACAGGACGGCTCCGGCAAGCCCGGCTGCGGCGTTTTTGAGGAATCCGCGACGGTCCATTTGCATGGCTGTCTCCTGATGCGCTGCGTACGACTTATACTTTCAAGGCTGTTTTCCAAACTGCGGCAAAATAAAGCATTATGGACAATGTCCGCACGAAATAGTATGCCACACGCATGTGTTTTGCACAAGCTCCCGGGCGGGATTTTGTTTTTTCATTTCCATGGAGTATAATTAAAACCTACTATCCTTGTCGAATTACAAATGAATAAATTTCCACGGTGTTGCGTCTATATCCGAGTAATCACCAATTCGGACTGAACCCGCAACCGTACGTAGGTTGCCCCAGATGTGTTGCAAAGAATCACCCCGGCAACTTTGGAGTGCGAAAATGACATGTCATCCTTGACTGAACACTGGGAAATACCGCTTGTTATTACTCCTGCGGAAATTCGTGTCACAAGATTTGAGTTGTGAATAGGCCAAAGT
>DSBB01000301.1 GCA_011046175.1 Candidatus Hydrogenedentota bacterium
ATATGTTATTTTGCGGACACGCTGGATGTGTATCATCGCAACACGCCTGAGACCGCCGGCGTGGGCGTATGCCTTGACACGTCGCACGGCTACGCGGATGAAGACGGCATTATCCGCGTCAAGCCGGAACAGATGCTTGAAGCGTCCCTGCCGTGGCTGGCGGAACTCCATTTGAAGAACACGGACGACATGTATTGTTCCACCTTCGGCTTCAGTGAAATGGAACAGGTTCGCGGCATTGTGAACCTTGCTGACGTGCGGGACGCGCTCCGGCTTCATTCGGAAAAATTATCTCGAAGCCACCTTGTCGCATATCTCGAGGTGGCCGGCCCGAAATTGGGGCGCGACTACACCGACAGGCGATTGGAGGAGGAGATTGAAGCATCCATCCTGCACTTGAAATCGGTGTTTGACGCGCCCGTTGCCGGGGAACCGGAAGAATCCGAGCGCCCAACAACATGGCGGCCCGCATTATGCGAAGGCGCGTCGCCGCTTCCCGAGCCCGGCAGGGAGGTGTTTATTGCGCCGTCTTTGATGTGCGCCGATCAATCCCGTCTTGAAACGGAGCTGCGCGCGCTCGAGATGGCAGGCGCGGAATATCTGCATCTTGACATTATGGACGCCCATTTTACACCCAACATGCCGCTCGGCCTTGAGACCGCGCGACAACTGCGCAGCGTCACGCACCTGCCGTTTGACGCCCATCTCATGGTTGACCTGAACGACTTCTTTATCCGGCAAATGGGGGAACTCGGCGCGAATCTTGTGTCTGTTCATGTGGAGTCATGCACGCACCTTGACCGCGCTCTTGCGCTTATACGCGCGCTCGGCATGCGCCCGGGAGCGGCGCTGAATCCGGCCACTCCGCTGCAGATGCTTGAGCACATACTTGACCGGATTGACTTTGTACTGGTTATGACCGTCAACCCCGGATTCGCGGGACAACGCATTACGCCCGGGAGTTTGAAAAAGATTGAGGCGTGCCGCAATTACTTGCGCGAACGGGGCGTGTCAATTCCCATACAGGTGGATGGCAATGTCAGTTTTGACAATATCCCCGCCATGGTCGCCGCCGGCGCGGACATACTGGTCGGCGGAACCAGCAGTGTTTACCATCCCGATGCGGGCATCCTGGAGAATATGGCGCGCGCCCGCGTTGTCGCCGCTCAGGGACTTGGGGAACGCAAGTCGAAAGGCTGAAGATTCCCCTCACAAACCCGGCCATTGTGGGCTCAGATTATTCCGGCGGCGTTTCTCCTTCTTCTCCCTCGACCTCTCCTTCCTCCGTTTCTTCCGGCCGCGCTTCAAGCGCGAAAAGAAAAATGCGCGGCTCGATGCTGTCATAGCCGTCCAGCGCGCCCCAATGGATGGCGTAAACGCCGGGTTGCAGCGGCGACACGGCGCGTAATTCGACTAACAAGCGCGCCGGTTCGTCGAGCGCCGTTGAACGAATCGCCACGGAATTTTCCGCAACCCATATCGTCTCCAGATATTGTGTTTTTTCGTCGTTCTCAACGGCGGCTTCTCCAGTTCCCGGGTGTATGGGCGCGGCGTTTGCGCGGCGCATCTTATACATACGCGCGTCATACGCGGGCACTTTGTGGCCAATCATGAGGGGTGGATTCTTGTCCGGCGCCAAAGCAGGGTCCGTCCAGGGAATAACAAGTTCCGGGTTGACAGGCGTGCCAAAGGCCGTTCCCAATTCTTCCACTTCGTATTGGTTGGGGCGGGGATGATTGGTCTGGCGGTAGTGATAGTCTTGAAACAGATACACTCCTTCTCCTATGGGCAGCGGCCACAAGGCAACCTGAGGAGCCTCTGTAACGCCCATGGCGTCAATCGTGATCTCCAGTCGCGCAGGGGTATAACCGGTCTTGAAGAATTCGAGCTGCATGCGTCCGGTGAACGCGCCCAGCGAATATTCCCCCAATGCGTTTGTCAACGCCTCGGATTCCGTTCCCGACGCGCTTACCACCACCCCCGGCAACGCCTGGCCGCTTACGTCAACCACCTGGCCGCGCAGCCACGCCTCGTGCATGTAGGCGCATGCCGCCGGCCAAAGCGCCAGAAACAGCAGCGCCGCACCATAAGAAAAAGCCGGCATGTATTTTTGTCCTGTGTTCATATTGAATGGAACTTGAATAATGCTTATCCTTGCGCGCCCAGATCGTTTTGCGCCTTCATAAACGCCGCGCTGACAGCGGCGCTTTTAATGGTGTCGCCCTCCGACTCATCCTGTTCGACAATAAACCACTCGGCGCCGGCGGCTTTCGCGGCGGGCAACACCTTTGTCCAATCCATAATGCCGCAGCCCAATTCCGTGAATACCAACGGCTTTGCGGAATCCACCGGTTTGCAGTCCTTGATATGCACAAGAGGAATGCGTCCGGCGTATTGCTCCAACAACGCCACAGTGTCCGCGCCGCCGATTGTTGACCAGCAGGTGTCCAGTTCGATCTTTAAATTGGCGGGGGCGCTGTTCGAGAAGATGATGTCGAAAATGGTTTCGTCATCAAAACGTTGAAACTCATGGGCGTGGTTATGGTAACACAGTTGAACACCCGCGTCCGCAAGCGTCGCGCCCGCCGCATTCATACGCTCCACCGCCATGAGCCAATGTTTTTTGTCAGGGCACGCTTCGCCGCCAAGCCATGGAACCACCACATACGCGACATTCAGCGTTTTGGCTTGTTGGATGACTTCGCGCAGGTCCGCCGCAATCAGTTCAAACCCGGCATGCATGCTTATCGGCGTCAGGCCGGCGGTGTCAAGCAAACGCTTCAACGCCATTGCATCGAGTCCGTAGAGCCCGGCGAGTTCCACATGATCATAACCTGCCGCTTTTACGCGGCGCAGCCCATCTTCCGGATTCTTTTCACAATAGTCCCGAACCGAATACAATTGCAGAGCGAAGGGATAAGGTTGCATGCCGCGTTTCCTTTCATTGATTTTTTTGAAACATTTTTATCATACCGTGAACAGACGGGAATTATCCAGCGACGGATGTCAGGCTGAATATCCAAAACCCACTTTTTTGACGCAGACCCATGTCAGGCGCCCGCCTTAATCGCGTACAGATGGCGCAATGTGGAAATATAAAGCACGCCATTGGCGGCGGTCGGCGTGCCGGTTATCTCGTCGGGAAAACGGGTCGTGAAGAGTACGTCCAATTCCTTTTCCGCGGCGATGATGGCAAATGTGCCGCAACGGGCCGCCACATAAATCCTGCCTTCCGCGCCCAGCGCAGACCCCCAGATGGAACGCCCCATCCGGTATTTCCAGTATCCCTCTCCGGTTTCCGCGTCCACACAGTGTACATGGCCGGCATCGTCCGTAACGAAAACCAATCCGTTCAAAATGGCCGGCGTGCTGCTTACCTGGCGCGCAATCTCATACGACCATATCTCTGCCGTGTCCGTTATATCGCCGGTTTGTGTCGCGTCAATGCACTTTAGCCATGCCCGGCGCTTGCCCCACCAGATGTCGCCGCCCGCGGTCACATAAATCCTGTTCTTATGAAAAACGGGCATGGCCATAATCTGACTGGGGCCTTCCCGCGTATTGTTCGAGTAACGATGCACATCCTCCTTCGGCGCGTCCGGATCGCAGTCAAAGCGCCATACCCTCTCGAGCGTCTGCGTCGTTTCCGGCAACCGGGTCGGCAACGCCTTGAACGCATAGCATACGCCGTCCGGCCCGCCAAAAAAAACGAGCCGCTGGTTTTTTACGACCCCCAACGACGATGGCGCCCACGTGGCATGGAAGATGCGCGGGCCAATGTGTTCGTTATCTTTTGCCAAGAGCCTGCCGGTGCGCTTGTCCAGCGCGATAAGACAGGGCGCTTCGGGATTGCCCACCTTGACATGGGTGTTGTCAACGCCGTTGCCTGTGTTCACATAAAGACAATCGCCGTCAAGCAGTATGGCCGTAAACGGGGAATCATGGGGGTACATGCCTACTTCGGCGCGCATGTCGAAACGCCAGATTACATCCGCATCGGGCGGCACCGGTTCCAGCGGCGGCTTGTCAAGAGGCGTCATAAGCCGTCCTTCGTCCATGAACGGACCGTCGTTGCCGTCAACCAATC
>DSBB01000082.1 GCA_011046175.1 Candidatus Hydrogenedentota bacterium
CAACGCACCAGATACGTCAAATTCGAGAAACCGCTCGGAAACTGACGTATCTCCAAGTTGCCGTCCACGCCGCGCGCCGCATCGCGCAGCCACGCGCCCAGGCGCACAACGTCAAGTTCTTCCCCTTCCCGAACAGGACGGGGTTCATCCAACAGTCGGGTCATTGTACAGTTAGCCCTTTATCCCGTATATATTAATGTGAAGACTCTTATGCGTACCGTTGCAGAATGCGTTTCGCCACGGACAACTTATGCACTTCATCCGTGCCGTCGTAGATGCGGGCGGCCCGTTCCATGCGGTAGAACATCGCCAGCGGCGTGTAGTCCGTAACGCCCAGGCCGCCATGCGCCTGCAGGGCGCGGTCCACGACGCGCATCATGGTGTTGGCGACGGTGAATTTGATAAGCGAAATGTCGTCCCGCGCCGCTTTCGCGCCGTGGTTGTCAATCACCCATGCGGCATGAAGCACCATCAGCCGCGCCGCGTCAATCTCCGCCCGGCTTTCGGCGATCCAACCTTGTATGAACTGTTTCGACGCCAACGGTCGGTCGGGGCTGATGTCGCGTTTCACGGCGTATTGGCACATGAGGTCGAAGGCGCGTTCGCACACGCCTATCCAGCGCATGCAATGGTGGATGCGCCCGGGCCCGAGCCGCTCCTGCGCCATGAGGAAGCCCGCGCCTTCGGGGCCGAGACGGTTCGCCTGCGGCACGCGGCAGTTATCCAGCCGCACTTCGGAATGGCTCGCCCAGCTCTCGCCGCGATGTCCCATGAACGGCGTGGTAGTCTCGATGATAAATCCGGGCGTGTCCGTAGGCACCAGAATCTGGCTGGCGCGGAAGTGGGGGGGGGCGTTCGGGTCGGTAACCGCCATGACCACGCAGAAGGTCGCACCGTCGCCGCCGGTCGTCCACCACTTGCGCCCGTTCAGCACGTAGTCATCGCCATCTTTGACGGCGGTAGTGCCCATCCACACGGGATTCGAGCCCGGAAAATCCGGTTCTGTCATGCCGAAGCAGCTGCGGATGTCGCCGTTCAGCAACGGCTTCAGATACTTCTCCTGCTGTTCCGGTGAGGCGTATTGCAGCAGCAGTTCCATGTTGCCCGAATCCGGCGCCTGGCAGTTGAACGCAAAATTGCCCAGCGGAGTGCGCCCGATTTCCGCTGAAAACAGCCCATGCTCCAGCAACGACAAGCCCATGCCGCCGTGTTCTCTTTCAATCTGGGGAAGCCACATCCCCATCTGCTTTACCTTGGCGCGTTTCTTGTGCAGTTCCGGTTCCACCGTCGCGAAGCCCTGCTCAAAGAAGATTGGTTCGAGCGGATAGAGTTCCTGCTCCACAAATTCCCGGGCTTTTTTCAATACAACCTGTAATTCATCGGGTATGGAAAAATCCATGAGCATGTTCCTTTCGGGTTTCCTGTTCCCAACGTATGATCAAGTATAAGCATGTCTGACCACAGTATCAAATTATCAGCTGAAGTTGCACTTGCCTTAAAAAGTAAGCAGCGCATGGTGTTCTGGCTGACACGTCCGACCCGTCCGACAAAGGCGCAGTCATTTATGATTACGGAGAAAAATACCGGCATTACGACAAATGCCTTCGCGTTTTGCCCGCATGACTGGCGTACCGCTAAAAAAACGGCGGAACGCTTCATCGGAAATGTCGGCCAGCGCATCAGGATCAAGCGATGCGAATTCAGCGCGAATTTCAATACCGGCGTTCTCGCGGGGTATGTTGTTCCATGGGCACACTTCCTGGCATATATCACAGCCGAATATCCAACCGCTCGTCCGTTCTGCAATTTCCGTGGGTATTTCGCCGCGATTTTCGATGGTGTGGTAGGAAATACAGCGGCGCGAATCAACCGTCCGGTCGGCGATAATTGCGTCTGTGGGGCACGCTTCTATGCAGGCGCAACAGGAACCGCAGCGTTCCGGTATAGGCGTATCCGGAGTGAGTTTCGCCGTAGTGATAATAGTCGCCAGAAAACACCACGACCCGAATTCGGGATGGATAAGAAGACCGTTCCTGCCGTTCCAACCGAGTCCCGCGCGCGCCGCCCAAACCCGTTCGCGCACCGGGCCGCTGTCAGTGGAAGCGTATTGCTGCGCGCCGGGACACAGTTCAGCAATATGCGCCGCGAGTTGTTTTAATGGTTTGGCAAGCGCCCGGTGATAATCCCGGCTCCAGGCGTATCGCGCGATGCGTGGCGCATCCGGTGCAGGGACGGCGTCGGCACGGTAATAGTATTTTGCGAGTACAACCACGCTTTGCGCGCCGGGAACCTTGAGTGATACCTGTTGTCGGATGTCCCGTGTGCGTTCCATCCATGCCATGTCCGCATGAAACCCCGCGTCCAGCCAGGCATCAAAACCGTCGTCCGCCTCGGCTTGCACCGAAGCAATACCACAAGCGTCAAACCCCAGTGCATACGCTTGGCGTTTGATAGCGATTGATAATTCGTCCATATCTATTGAATGCGTCATAATCAGACAGTCACAGCCGTGTTGAATGCAGTCTGGTGTATTTCCCAGCAAATTCTTTGTCCACAACATCTATCGGTACTGAAACGGATTCTCCCATTATGCACTTCGCCGGTTACTGATTCATCATTCACATAAAGTTGCGCCTCGGCCGTTTCCATCGCTTTCGGCAACTGCACCTCGAAGGTGAAGCGTCCGTCTGCAACAGGCGTGTAATAGCCGCGACAGGCATCCGGCAGATAGGCGACGCCGACCAGAGGCGAACGAAACACGAAACTGTCGAAAGGCAGTTTCGGCGCAATGCGCAGCGCGTCCCCATGCGGTTCGATGCCCGCAAGTTTGATGATGTCAAGCAGTGGTCCTGCATGGTAATTGGCGTTCATGACGGGGAAGTCGGTCATGGGCGTTACCACATGATTATAGGTTTCGCCGGGGCGCGTGTGACATTGGGCGTTACAGGCGTCCGGGCCTGACCAGATGCCGTACCACAAGTCCGGGTACGCTTCCGTGCGTTGTTTCATGGTGGTGCGCAGGAAGAAATCCCAACCCGCGCGGGCGTCCATGATCGCCATCGCCCACACCGTCCATGCATCCACCGCCGCCCATACGCCGCCGTTGGTGTCCGCGCCGGGTTGCAGAAACAGGCCGCGCATGGGCGGCGACAACGCCGTCGCGCCCCACGGCTGCGGAGCGATGCAACACTCTTGTATGGCCGCGAGCAGTTCCTTTTGTTCCGACGGCGCAAGCAATCCGGCCAGGGTCGGGAACGCCTGACAATCCAAGAACAGCCGGTCGTGCCCCAGCACCCTGTTACCAATACCGAGATAACCCCGCGCCCACCAACGTCCGGCCCAGAGTTGCTTTGCAGCATGGGCTTGTTCGTCAGCAAACCGACGCAACTGTTCGGCAAACTCCGGCGCATGCGCCGCGAGGGCATCCGCCAGTTTCGGCAGCGCCATCGCCGCAAGTCCGGCATTTAACAAAGATTCGCCTTTTCGGATAGTGGCGAGTTTTCGTTTCGAGAAACCTATGAGCGCGTCATTCCAGTCGCCCGTGCCGCAACGTAGCAATCCATGTTTTCCTACGCCCACGCGATGCTGCAGATGATTGAACGCCGCCCGCAGATGTTCGAGACCGTTTGCGGCAATGCCCGCCGACGCCGGATGATACGGGACGGCCTCTTCCAACAGAGAAAAGTCGCGAGTTGCCCTAAGATATTCGGCAGCCGCCCACAGAAAAAACAAATCGAGATCACTACTGCTCGCGTGTAAACCCGCGCCGGACTGCTTGCCGTATCCAATATGCGCATAGGGCAACGCGCCGGTGCGCTTGTCCTGCGAAGTCATGGAAAAACGCAATATGTCCCGCGCCAGATCGGAACGCAGGTATACCAGCGGCAACGCGAACAAAGCAAAATCGCGGTGCGCGCCCATTGCGCCGTGCAATGCGCTGTACGCTGAACCTTGATCAACAATATGGCATTTGGCAAATTCCTGATAAATGGCATTGGCTTGCAGATAATACGAGTGCCAGCGTGTTTCCCGGTCAAGCCATGTAGCGCCGGGCGTGACGAACGCAATCTGCGGGCGTGGGGGAGG
>DSBB01000294.1 GCA_011046175.1 Candidatus Hydrogenedentota bacterium
GATATGCAAGGCCTCCAAGGGAAGCCGCCCGCGCCGCCATCATGGTCAAAACAAAAAACGCCGTTGACGCCGCAAACACAAACGTCAAAAAACGGCGTTTTATTGTCAACACACACATGCTATATGTTATTGTCCGCGGCGGATTCGGAATTGTCCTCATCCTCCGGCTGAGCGGGGCCCTGCGCAATCGCTACGCTTTCATCCAGCGCCACATGGCCGAGACGCATATAATCCATTGCCTTGAACAGTAAACGCGCCGACTCCTGCGACGCATGGAATCCGGACGAGTTCTCCGCCTCCACAAAATCAATCAGGAACGTGGCGGCGCGCTGACAATACAATGCGCGTTCCATCTTTTCGGCGGCAATACCCTCTTTCCTGACGGCGACAATACTGTCTATAAAATCCATGAGCGCGTCAAGCGCGGTATCCTGCATTTCAACCGTGCGTTCCTGAATGCGTTCCACCCGGGCGAACAATTCCTCGTCCGGGACCCTGTGGCACGTCTGGCAGGCATTGTTGATGTTCAACAACGGACTGCGCACGTGGTGATCGCTTATTTTGAGCGCGCCCTTGCGCATATACGGCATGTGACAATCGGCGCATGCGACGCCCGCGCGGGCATGGGTTCCTTCGCTCCACAACTCAAACTCCGGATGCTGCGCCTTCAACATGGGCGCGCCCGTGTCGGCGTGAACCCAGTCCTTAAAACCCATTTCGTCGTAGTAGTTAAGTATTTGATCGCCGCGCCTTCCGGTATGCCACGGAAACGTCAAACGTTTGCTTTCGTCAGGAGCAAAATAGTATTCCACGTGGCACTGGGCACAGACAAAACTGCGCATCTCCTGGCGTGTGGCCATTGTGTCCACGTCGTAGTCCTCGATACCTTCAGCGGCTTTTGCGACACGAATCCCCTCGCGAAAGGCGGGGCGGGTAATGCGCAATTGCATCGTTTCCGGATCGTGGCAGTCAATGCATGCGATGGGATGCTCGACCAGCGGCCTCACGTCCTGATATTTCATGGGATTTACCTTCTCAAAACCCGCCTGTATATCCCCTTCTCCAAGTTTCTTATAGGTCGCATACATGGAGGCGTGGCAGTTCACGCAATTGCCGTATTGCTGCACCTGCTGCCGCTTTGTCAGCGTCTGATCCTCCAACATGTAGGCGTGCCCCCGCGCTTCGCGATAATCAATGGAAAACGCGTATCCGGCCCACATGCGTTTCAGCCGCGGGTTCATTTCAATCTTGCTGCGCGCCGTCATGGAACGGGGATCATCGCTGTCGGGCGTATGGGGGATCGCCTCGCTGCCGCCAAAGCGGGTGCGCTCCATATCCACGGTGCGCACATACTGGTCGTACTGCATGGGAAAATTCATGCCCCACACCGCCGGGTCAACCGTGTCGTCGGTAACTTCAACCACGCGCATAAAAGGATTACGCGCCTCCTGCTGCCGCTGGAAAATTGTTACCAGAAGACCGGTTACCCCGAAGGCCATGGCCGCCGCAAGCAAACCGGTGATTACGACCACCGCGACAAAAGCGCGCAAAGAAATAAAGGATGTCTTGGGTTCGTTGTGTGCGTCATTCATAACCAGTATTCCTTACCTCAAAAAGTATGCACCACATCTACTTCAAGTGCCCGACTGTATTGTGACAGTGTATGCAATCAAGCGCCTGCGGTCCGTGACCGAAAGCGTCTATTTGCTCCACCATATCGGCATGACAATAACGGCAGGAACTCTCGGTTACAGCCCGGTTGCCGGGCTTGATCTCAATCTGATCAGGAAAGTTGCCTGTTGTAAACGCAAGGGAATGATGAAAGCCGTTCATGCCCTTCACCCAGTATTTTCCCAAAAAGGTATGGGGAGTATGGCAATCATTGCATACCGCCACCGCATGATGACTTGACTTAATCCAACCATCATAATGCTCTTGCATCACGTGACAATTGGCGCACGTCTCCGGCGCATCGGTCATGTAAGAGAGTCCCTTGGCGTAAATGAAGGTATAACTGCCAATTCCAAGCCCCAACCCGGAAACGGCGCCCAGAAATACGGACGCATACATGGCGCGTTTTATCCATATACCCGAGGGTGCTTCTGACATACAGCGATACCTCCATGAACATTTTGGCGAATCATATCGTAATGAGCCCTTTAATTTCAAGTAAGCGGATAATTCTAGTCGGAAAGAATACAACAGTGTTGTTTTTCCATTGTAAATTGCGCAGATTGCCGCGTGACACCTTGTTAAAAACGCGCCTTTTCGATATACTGTGTTCTGCCTGCGCGAAAATCATTGTTCCGGTCGTCACGTTAGTCTCAATCATACCGTTGCCCTTGGTTATCCGGCCGTGGAAGGCGAAAAAATAGGCTTCAGCGTTATTACCCGATTGGATATGGAAAATAAAAGCGCAAATGCGCACAGAAAAGGCTGTTCATGACAGGTGTTCAAAATGACATATATCCCGCCGAAACCGTTTGAATGGAACCACTGCGGCACATGCGGCAGTAAATTGGAACCCGCCTTCGACGGCGAGCGGGAACGCCCCTACTGCGCCAACTGCAACCGACACTATTACCGCAATCCGGTGCCCGCCTGCTGCGTCTTTGTGCGTGATGAGGAGGGGCGGCTTTTATTTACCCAACGCGCCGTGGAGCCTTGTCTCGGAAGATGGACGCTGCCGGGCGGGTTCCTGGAACTGAACGAATCCGCCGAACAATGCGCGTTGCGCGAACTGACCGAAGAAACCGGGTTGACCGGCGACGGCGTTCAATTGCTCGGGGTAAGCGTCAGCCAAAGCGCCGACAAGGGCGCCGTGTTGGTTATTGGTTATTGCATTGCAACCTGGCGGGGCACGCCGCGTCCCGATTCCGACGCGAGCGACTTGAGGTTCTTCAGTAAAGCCGAGCGTCCGCAGGTTCCTTTCGAGGCGCACAGGGAACTGCTTGCCCTGTATGATGAAATGTATCCATGAACAAGAAACAGTTTGAACAATACGGTATTGTAGCGGAATCCGCCCGCGCCGCGGCGCGGGCATGCATGGGATACGCCGAGAGCGCCGGTTTGTCACGCAAACAAATCCAGAAGCGGCTGCGGGCGGCGGCGCGCAATCCCGAAACGCATCTACGCGACCCCTTGTTCGCGCCGTTGGCGGAAGCGCTGACCCACCGACGCGGTATGGCGTTCGGCAATCGCGCCGGCAACGCTTCTTTCAAGCAATGGGGAAACGACCTCGACCCCAAATCCATCGAGCAGATGGAACGCGCCTGTTCGCTGCCGGTGTCGGTGCGCGGCGCGCTCATGCCGGACGCCCATGTCGGCTACGGCCTGCCCATCGGCGGCGTGCTCGCCACAGACAACGCCGTCATCCCCTACGCCGTGGGCGTGGACATCGCCTGCCGCATGAAACTGACCGCGCTCGACATGCCGCCGGAAACGCTGGACGATGAACGCTCCGAAGCGTTGCGGCGCGCCATTGAAACCGAAACGCGCTTCGGCATCGCTGCGGCATTCCGGCAGCGGCGCTCGCATCCGGTCATGGACCGCGACTGGGGCGTGTCGCCCGTTACCCGGCAACTCAAGGACAAGGCATGGAGCCAGCTCGGCACCAGCGGCAGCGGCAACCATTTCGTGGAATTCGGCACGCTGGATATTGCGACTGAAGGTCTCGGCATCGCGCCCGGACGCTACCTCGCGTTGATGTCCCACAGCGGCAGCCGCGGAACCGGGGCAGAGGTGTGCACCTATTACAGCAGACAGGCGCAGGCGGCGCGCAAGGGACTACCGAAGGAATTGACCCATCTGGCGTGGTTCTCGCTGGACAGCCATGAAGGCAGGGAATACTGGGCGGCCATGGAACTCATGGGACACTACGCCGCCGCCAACCACGAATTGATTCACCGGCATATTGCGAAACATCTCGGCGCGGAAGTAGTGCTCGACATCGAAAACCATCACAACTTCGCGTGGAAAGAGCGGCATGACGGACGCGACGCGATTGTGCATCGCAAAGGGGCAACCCCCGCCGCGCCGGGACAACTGGGCATTATCCCCGGTTCCATGGCGA
>DSBB01000557.1 GCA_011046175.1 Candidatus Hydrogenedentota bacterium
AAATGAAACTCACCGGGGTTGCAAAGGCCAGCCTGGAAGAACTTCGCCTCGATTATGAGGATTTCCTGCGCCAACGCGGTCTTCAGATTTGGAAACCCGATCATCCGTCACTGATTCAGTTTAAGGCGATGCGTTGTTCTTGCCTGGAGGAATTTCGGAAATGGATACAAAATGAGAAAAAACAAAAAGATAAGAACACAGACACACACGGACACACACGGACAACGGAATATCTGCCGGAGGATGTCCGTGAAAGTCCGTGCGTGTCCGTGTTTGCGGCCAATGGCGCGCTGTCGTTGTTGAACCTGTGCATCTATTTGCTTGATCGTCAAATGAAGGCGCAAGCGGGCGCCTTTGAGAATGAAGGCGGTTTTACAGAGCGATTGTATCGCCGGCGATCGCAACAACGGAAATCAGAGAATACGTAAATTGGGTTTTTGCGATCGCCGGCGATCGCAACAACAGAAATCAGAGAATACGTGAATTGGGTTTTCGCCAACGCGCCTATTCGAAAAGAAGCGGGAGAATGCGGATGCTTCACCACACAAATATTCTGGCGGCAATTCTCTTGGCGGCAGCCACGACGCCCGGAGGGAGCGACACCATGTCTGAAGAGCGGCAAATCACGTTTTCGTGCAAGAATCATGAACTCGACAACAATGACAATTTCTCCCCGGATGGACGATTTCTGTGCTACGACACGCGGGAAACGGTGGGGCCGGGCATTGAGAACTCACAATCCATTGAACTGGTGGAAATCGAAACCGGGCGGGAAATCGTCATCTACCAGCCGCCGGCGTCCGTCACCGGCGCAGAAGCCGCGCCGGGCGTGGGCGCGGCATCGTATTCCTGGACTGAACCCAGGGTCGCGTTTATCCACGGGCCGTTGCTGGAGGATGTGCCCGCGCGGGGCTATTACGGCAAGCCGAACCGGAATGGCGCGGTCGTGCGCGCAGACGGCCCGCCCGCGCTGCAGGACGGGCGCTATCCGATGGCGTGGTTGGACCTGCGCGATGTGGCCACGGACCGAGACACCACCCCCGGCGCACATCGCGGCGGCACGCACCGGCATGAATACAACAGAAATGGACAGCGCATCGGTTTCACCTACGATGACTTTTTGTTGCCGCAATATGATCGCACCATCGGCTATATGACGCCGCATCCGAAAGCGCCTGCGCCCGCTGAATGCTGGTTCGCCGTGCTGGTTGCGCCCGCGCCGATGGGCGAGGCGAAACCGGGCGAAATCGAAAAGGCCTACGGCGATTCCTGGGTGGACCCGCAGGGGACCATGCGCGCCTTCATCGGCAAGGTGCGCAATCCGGACGGCGTTACCTATGAAGAATCGCTCTTTGTCGCCGACATTCCGCCCGATGTGGACATCACCACGGCGGACGCCGGGGCCGCAGAGCGCTATCCGCGCCCGCCGCAAGGCGTGTCGGTGCGGCGGCTGACGTATGGGTGGGCCGGGGGCGTCGTGCGGGGATCACCCGATGGAACAAGAATCGCCTATTACGGCAAGGCCGCTGACGGCAGCACGCAAATATTCATCATTCCCGCCGATGGCTCGGACAAGGCGGAAGACCCCGCCAAACGGCCTGTGCAGGCGACAAGCCTGCCCCATGGCGCGGAAAGCGGTCTTCGCTGGCATCCGTCCGGCGACATCATTTTCTGCATCAGCAACAACGGCATCGTCGCCACCTGCGTCACGCCCGGCGCGCGCTTCGGTCTATCTGTGTTTCTGACGGCTCAGGGCGACGAACCGCCCCGCTATGCGCTTGCCGTCTCCCCAGATGGCCGCCGCCTTGCCTATAACATGGCCGTCCCCACCGAAGATGCCGACGGACAACCCTGCACGAACTACGCCGGAACGGATTTCAGCCAGATATTCCTTTTGGATATTGCGGAAATCAAGTGGATGCCGGATAAATCATAATAGGAACAGTCGGAGATGAGGCTTCGCCTCTTCCGTTAACGATGAAAATGCGGGAAATTCTCAAGGCAGCGTTGTCATTTCGAGCGTAACATTGTCATTTCGAGCGAAGCGAGAAATCTATACCATAGGCCAGTACTGTCCAAAACAAACCAAGCGCTTTCTTCCGGATTTTCATGACACGCATCCGGCCTGAAAGGCCGCAACATGTCAGCCCACCGAAATTTCTTTGAAATTTCGCTGGGCAACACCCTGGGTTAGTTGCATAGCGCAAAAGGAAAGCCCTGAAAGGGCGAAACAAGCCTTCAAATAAAATCATGTGCCCTTCTCGCCAATCCATCCCCAATATCCGCCTTTTGTTTCGCGCTTTCAGCGCTCCTGTCTTGCCGGTTCTCTTTTCCTGGGGCGTTGCCCCAGGCTGTCTTGTCCGCGCGCTTTCAGCGCGCACCAAACAGGATTCAGAATATATCTTACTCAACTGACGATAGTGATTGAATAAATTTACCTATCATGCAAGCAGAATCTCTATTCTTATTTTCCCAGCCTGATTTCCTTCTCCTCAGGTTCTGGTCTACATCTACAATAGACGCGTCACAAACCACTCATCAAGCGCGCTATTCCAGCACTTCAGCGTATTTCCGCATCCTCTTTCGAAATCTATTTTGGACAAGCATGGCGGATGAATTCCTTTCTTATCGCCATTGTCCGTAAGGCCGCACCGCAAAGCATTTCCGGGCCGGCAATATTCCGAATCATTTCGCGGGTTTGACATACGACCTGTTTATGGACTATATTCAGTCATAGTCAATCTTCCGGAGTCAAGCCATGAAACTTTCCAGACAGATCAAGCCCATCAGTTATCTGAAGGCGCATGCCGCCGAGATCGTGCGGCGCTTGGGTGAGCAGCGCGAACCGCTGATCATTACGCAAAACGGCCAGGCCAAGATTGTCATACAGGACATTGCATCCTACGAGCGGGAGCAGGAGACGATGGCGCTCCTGAGAATACTGGCTCTTGGCAACAGGCAAATTGAGGATGGCAAAGTAACGCCCGCGGGCGATGTGCTCAAGCGCCTGCGCTGTCGCGGGGACAATCCCTGATGCCCTTTGCAGTGCTGCTGACGGATGACGCGGCGCGCGATCTGGAAGAAATCCATGACTACGTGGCGCAAAATGACGCACCTGCCAAGGCCGATCGTTTGATTGACCGCATGGAAAAAGCCTTTGCCGGTCTTTCGAAGTTTCCGGAGCGCGGCGCCTACCCGAAGGAATTGCTGGCGTTGGGGGTCCGGGAGTACCGCGAGGTCTTTTACAAACCCTACCGCATCATCTACAGGGTCGGCGCAGGGGCGGTTTACGTTCTGCTGATCGCCGACGGACGCCGCGACATGCAGTCGCTATTGCAGCGTCGCCTCTTGACACCGTGATCTCGTTTTCCATTGCTTTGACGGCCGGCACGCCACCCATCGCGATGGGCGGCGCTTCGCCCTCATGTCCGGGCGATTATCCGGCACTTGGCGTAGACGAATTCGGGATCAAGATCGACGCCGCAATCCCACTCAATGGTGTCAAAGGCCACCCGGACACGCCGAAAACTGTCGTAATCGCTTATCTTCCGGAAAACCCCAAAATCGAGATGCGGTTTGAGGTCAAGAATGCCCTCTTCCCCGTTATCAAACGTGACAGTAAGCGTCAGGTCCTCGTTCGGCACGACTTTCTTCACGGATGGATACATGTCTTTCTCCACATTACTGAAGCGGCTGAATTTTGAATGGAGGCTCCCCATTCATGACCAGCCGCCAATTGGCCATGAGTTCTTCCCTGTGTAGTTCCGCCCATGCCAACACCAGTTTCTGCTGCCTGCCGGGCAGGTTGCCTTCAATAATCTCACACGAGCGTATGTCAACCGACGCCTTATACTCGTTGTAGTAGGCGTGGAAATGCGGTGGATTGTGCTCGCCAGGCGCAAAATACATCCGAACGATAATGCCGTAAAACATGGCTATCGTCGGCATATGATGTTCTCCTCATTTGCATTATGATGTACCTGACGGTCCATGCCCACACATTGACAAGTACTGACATCACCGACGCGGTAATCAACGCATGCGACACTTGTAAAAGATATACCA
>DSBB01000084.1 GCA_011046175.1 Candidatus Hydrogenedentota bacterium
GATTGGACTTCACCAGCGAGGGATTCGGCAATAATTTATTGCCGCCCATGGGGATGATGCTCATGGACTCGACACCGCCAGCGACGGCAACATCCAGCATACCGCACTGGATTTTCGCGCCGACCGTCGCCATGGTTTCCAGCCCCGAAGAGCAGAAACGGTTGATGGTCGCGCCGGAAATGGTGTCGGGCAATCCGGCGGTAAGCAACGCCATGCGGCCTACGTTCATGCCCGATTCCGCCTCGGGGAAGGCGCAACCGATGACGCAGTCCTGGAGGCGTTCCGCCGGAACGCCCGAACGCTTCACCGCCTCTTTGATTGCGGCGGCGGCGAGGTCGTCGGGGCGCACATGGGCGATGGCGCTGCCGGCTTTTGACCGGCCTACAGCCGTGCGTACGGCTGAAACTACATATACGTTATCCATATCAACAATCCTCCTTTTGGACTAGTTGCGCAGCGGCTTGCCAGAGGCAAGCATGTGCTGTATCCGCGCCTGTGTTTTTTCGGTGCCGCAGAGGCTGACAAACGCCTCGCATTCAAGATCAAGGAAGTCCTGTTCGGACATGGGCGTGCCCGCAAGGCGGTTGCCGCCGCACAGAACGTTTGCAATATGTCCGCTGATGAGCATGTCGTGCTCGCTCGCCCAGCCGGCTTCTTTCATGCCCCAAACAGCGGCTTCGAACGCAGCCTTCGCCGTGTCGCCCAGCGCATACAGTTTGGGCTTCCGCGGAGGCGTGTAACCCGCCACAACCAAACCGCGGCAGACGTCTTTCGCCTTCTGCACCTGGTGGTCGTAATTGGGCAGCACAATGTCGCTGTTGCGGAAGTAGCCGTGCTCGATCACTTCCGCGCCGCTCGTGCCCACCTTCGCCGTGGCAATCGCCTCGAAGGCGCGACGCACGTAGGGGAACGGATCAGCGTTCACCACATTGTCCGGCACGTATTCAAGCGCGCGAACCAGCATTTCGGTGGTGCCGCCGCCCGCAGGAAGCACGCCAACGCCAACTTCAACCAAACCGGCGTAGGTCTCGCCCGCAAGCACCACCTTGTCGGCGTGCTGGCAGATTTCAACGCCGCCGCCGAAGGTGTAGTGATGGGGCGCCGCAACCACGGGGCCGCTGCAGTACTTCATGAGCATGCCCACGCCCTGCAGGCCGCGAACCATGTTCTCAAGGCCTTCCCAATTCTCCTGCATGGCGTCGCCAAGCACGATCATCAGGTTCGCGCCCGCGCAGAAATGAGGCCCTTGGTTGGCAACGACCATCCCGTCGAATTTGCCTTCCTCAATCAGGTCAACCCCTTCTTTCAGCGCCATGACGATATCGGGGCCAATGGCATTCATCTTGCAGTGAAATTCAGCGCAAACAATGCCGTCGCCCAAATCTATAAGACTTGCATCGTCCATCTTCTTGACGATGTTCGTGCTCTTGGTCTTGACGTTGACGAGCTTCAGCTCGCGCGGGTTCGTGGGAACAGGCTTGTAACCCTTGCTCGACACGTCGAAGAACATGTCCACGCCGTCTTCCTGCTTGTAGAAGGATTTGGCGCCCGCTTCCTTCATGACCTTCGCAATGGGTGGCAACTCGATGCCTTCCGCTTCCATGCGCGCGCATACGTCGTCAAAGCCCAAAATGTCCCAGTTCTCAAAAATGCCGACTTCCCACGCAAAACCCCACTTGCAGGCGTTGTCAATGTTCACAATGTCGTCGGCAATCTCCGGGATGCGGTTGCCCGCGTACTGGGCGATGTTCGCGAAGAACTTGAAAAGGAACTTCGAACCCTCGTCGTCGCTGTTATGCATAATCTTGATTTTTTCTGCAAGACTGCCCGCGCTGCGCACCGCGCCAGTGCATGCAAACCGAGGCTTGACGGGATCGCGATATTCACAGGTCTTGGGGTCTATGCCAAGGATGATGCGTTTGCCCTTTTCATCGCGCTCTTTGGTCGCCTTGTAGAAGCCGGAACCGGACTTGTTGCCCAGATAACCCTTCTCGACCATCTTGTCAAACCAGGCGGGACCTTGCATCAGGTCGCGACGCTCGTCATCAGGACAGCCGTTGTACACGTTGCCCACAACTTTCTGCAGCGTATCCAGGCCCACCAAATCCGCCGTCCGGAAAGTCGCCGAGCTGGCGTGACCAATTGCCGTGCCCGTGAGCGCGTCCACTTCTTCAACGCTCAATCCATTGCTCTCCATTTCATGCATCAAATACTGCATCGCGAAGGTGATGATGCGGTTCGCCACAAAGTTCGGCGTGTCCTTCGCATAAACAATGCCTTTGCCCAGCACGTTCTCGCCGAACTTCGCAATGGTCTCCATGACCTCCGGCTTGGTCTTCGGACCGGGGATCAACTCGAGCAGCTTCAGATAACGCGGCGGATTGAAAAAATGGGTGCCAAGGAAATGTTCCGACATCTCTTTGGCCATGCCTTCCGCCATCGAGGAAATCAGAATGCCGCTCGTGTTTGAACTTACGATACTACCGGGCTTGCGGTGTTTCGCAACATTTTCAAACACCTTCTTTTTGATGTCAAGGCGTTCAATGACAACTTCGATGATCCAATCGCAATCCGAGATTTTGTCCATGTCATCTTCAAAATTGCCGATCTCGATCATGTCACTGTACGACTTCACATACAGGGGGGCTGGTTTGGCCTTGAGCAGCGCCGTTTTCGCAGCCGCCGCAATGCCGTCTCGTTTCTTCTTGTTGCCTTTGTCTTCTTCCGCAAGGTTCGGGGGAACGATATCCAGCATTACGCTGGGAATACCGCAATTGGCCAAGTGCGCGGCGATAGCAGCGCCCATGACACCCGAACCCAATACTGCGACACGTTTAATTTCCCTCATCGCATTGGTTCTCCTTGTTAATTGACTCGCAATTCGGGCCTGACCTAAAAAATATACTTAACGGTCGTTAAGCACACACTATAGTACACCATTTCAAAACGTGCGTCAAGTCTTTGCGCCATAAATTTGCGGAACGGAACCCAACCCAACCATAAGGATGGCAAACCAAGAAGTTCCAATATGTTGAAAGACAAAAGCAGGATTCAGGTGCGCGCGCAACCCGGTTTGACCAGACTGCACGCAGCGCGGCAGCGCAACAGAAGCAGAAATATGCCAAGGCTTGACACAATATAAAATGTGTACATAATCAACAGCGTGGAGCTCCACAGGCGCATGGGGAGCTGCACGCTGACGAGGTAACCACAGAGAATAAGGAGCCCCTGCGCAACCGCGCACACCCACAAAGGCAGCGGCAGCGGCGCGGGACGCTGAAAAGATTCCCAAATAAACCACGCGAAAAGCGCGGAGGTGGGGATAAGGATAAGAACAGATACAACAACCCGTGTTGATACAGGCCAGTCGAGGGAGTGAATGGTTACAAAGCCCTGGTATGCGTTCATCATGGTCAGGCTGGACACCAGCCAGACAGGCAGCCCCGCGCCCAAGATGCGTTCCATGGGCGTAACAGGTTGCGCCGCGCCGGGTTCCGGACGGTTGAACAGGAAAAACGCAAGCCCCAAGGACAGGCCGCCGCCAAGACCGATGGACATCTCCCAGTATTTCCACCAGTCCAGTTTGAGTTCCGAGCCATGCATGGCGTGCCATGCGCCGCCCACGGAAAAAGAGAGCGCAAACCCGAGCGCAACAACCGTCATCATGCCAACGGCGCGCCAGTCGCGCCGAATAATTTCAAAGACAAGGAAACCGAGGAAAAGCCCCACATGAGGCAAAATGTTTCTGATGGAACCAACGGCGCGGATGCAGGTTTTGTTTGCTGCCACGTCATAAACGCCTTCATTGTAAAAAGGCAGGAACCATTGCGGGAACTGACGCGCAATAACGCCCGCCGCCACCGCGCCCAGAATGCCCGCGACGAGCCGCGCCGACCACCCCTGCCAACCCAGTGGCGAACGGGGAGCAACCCACGCCATGAACGCGCCCGCCACGCCGCCCCAGTGCAGCCCGCAAAGGAACATCATGCCATAACCCGTCCATGCGCCCACCGCACGCGCGCCTTCGGGATAATTAAGATAGAATTTGCCCTGTATCCACGC
>DSBB01000278.1 GCA_011046175.1 Candidatus Hydrogenedentota bacterium
ACCCGGAAATTAACATCCCAACACAATATATATCACTTCAATTGAGTTTATCAATAATTCTTCCACTTGTCAAGAAATTATCACCACTGTGATTTATTATACCAAAAAAATAAGTCCGTTCTGCACCTCTTTTTCTGATGCGTTGGCCAAAAACTTTTTCATCCGCCTAAAGTATACCATTAAAGCCCATGCAAATCTCCATGTGAAACGTTTTTCTATTTGGCGTTTTCGAGCAGAAACATACAATTTAATACCTTCTCAACCAGATCGAGGGGCGTGTAAAAGTAGTGATTGGTGGCCTCAAAGCCGATGCGCGAATCATTTCGTTGCAACCCATACAGTCTCTTGGCCAGATTGATCTCTTCAGTCAGAATGTCTTTTATCCGGTTTCGGGACGTTGATTCCTCCCCGCCGCGCAACAGCACATATTCCGACTGGTTCGCCACGCTGCGAAAATGGATGGCCGCCGTTTCGGCAAGATTGGCTTCTTCCTGAAGCGCCACGGTGGTCTCGGCATTTTCCACAAGGGCGCGCAACATTGCCGCGCCTTCATCGAAACCCGCCGCCGTCTTGCGTAGTTGCGAGATGAACACTTCCGGCGGATACACTCCGCGCCAGCCGTTCAGGTCGTCATAGGGAATGCCGACCATTGTTGCGCGGTATCCGGTGGACACGCCCCACAGCAGGTTTGCGGGACCCGCCTGCAGCGGCGCTTTATACACCACACCGCCGTCGTAGGGGAATTCGGAAAAAGATTTGCTGATGACATGCCACGCCTCGACAACCGCCTCGGCGACATCCGGGCCGAAACGCCGTTGCGCGACGCGCAACATGGCTTCCTGCGGCGTGGGCGGTTTGCCGTTGTCGTCGCGTCTGCCGATTTCGTTGACCACATCAAGGTTCGGCGACGGCCAGCCGCCGAGCGTCCAGCTGAGCATCAGCCCCGACACCCCGGAATCGCGCAATGCCGCCGCGTGCCTTGCCACATTCTCAACAGCCGGTATATACGGGATCACACTGAGTTCCCATGTATTGTTTGCCTGAATTTTGGCGAGCGTATTCAACCCCCTGTCCCGCGCATGGCGCCAATGCTTTTGAGCGCGCGGGCCGGGGCCAACGACCGATATGGAATACTCGCCCACCGTGTTGTCCACGCCGCCCCGGCTGATGGGCGAGTGCCATTCGCTTACGCTCATCAGGGCGACTCCGTCCGGCAACAGTTTTATGGTTTCAGGCGCAAAGTCTTCCCGCCACCCCCAGTCCCACGCGAACAATTTTGCCCGGCTGTTCACCTTTCGCATTCCCGCCAGAATGGTTGCGTTCACCTCTGCGATTACCTCGGCAGGCCCCCGGTTGGCGCACCGGGGACATTCCGCGCCGCGATAGTGCGACCAGCAGTTGGTGGGATTCTCGGAGGCGGTGATGGTGAAGAAACCGGCCAGGTCCGGCGCGGCGGCGCAGATAATGGCGATGGCGTTGGTTATGTAGCTGCGCACCTCCGGCGCGCTGGTGCATAGCGTCGCATAATCGCCCAGCGGCACGCCGCGCAGTTCCGGCTTGTCCTCGAAAAACGCCGCCGGCATGGCGCGCGGTTCGTTCATGTAAAGATAAACGCCGACGCCATACCGGGCGGCCCGGATTACGAGGGCATTTAACCGTTCGAGCCGTTGTTTCCATTTGTCGCTGATCGAGGGGTCCCACGGGAACGGGCTGAGTTTGTACAGCACCGCATGGAGCCACACGCCGTTCACGCCCACCGAAGCCAACCGTTGCAAATACCCTTCCGGGAACGGGTCATGCTCCAGCAGCGGGTCCCCGTACAAGGCAAAATAGGAATAGCAGTACCGGGGATCGAATACGGAATCGCCGCGCGGCGGCATGTCCTTGTTTTCCAACGGGGCGGAAAGTTTTTCGATAAAGGACAAGGGCGGATCAATCCATGCGCCTGCGTCGTCCCCGAAATGCGCGCGGGCCACGGCGGCAATTGCCGCTTCCCGCGCCACGGCTTCATCGTCGGGCGGGGCGTATAAGAGCGGTTCGCAGGCCGGTTTCAAACTACCGAGTTTGATGTATAGAAAGTCGTCCTCGCGCAGGGTGAACGCCAGTTTGGATTCCGTCCAGCCCAAAAGCGCAGTCAACTGTTCGTAAGGCAGCAGATGCCAGTTGGCGCGGATGATGGTGATGTAGGTGCGCTGCAGTTGCGCTTCGGAAATCGCGGGCGGGTCCGGCAACCCCATCGCCTTGCCGAGGGCGAGGATGTTTTCCGGTGTTGTCTGTACCACTGCCGCCATGCGTTCCACAGGCGCCAAATCCCAATTGCGCCAGACAAAGGCGTGCAGTCTGTCCGGAAAATGGCCGGGCAACAGTGGTTCAGGCGAGGGTCCCTCCGGCAGCGGAATGGAACATAACAACGATACGAGCAACGTGGATACCATGATGCGGACTCCTTTTTGACACAGGCCGTCGGTACACATATTACATCATAGCGATTGCGTTGTATAAAGGCAAATTACCGGCGTTGCCGGCGAAATGCATTGTATTGCGGCGTGGACATGATGGACAGTATGGATGTCATGGCGGCTGCGCCCCGTGGTTCCATGCTGTTCGTTTTGTTCATAATGCGACAACGCAATACACCGCCTCCGTTTCGTTTGTTTTTCTCTGATGCTTGATTCCTCCTTCGATATTTGCGCCGAATTTGCGTTATACTGACATCATTGCCGGTTTGTGGGAAATTCCTCGAAGATGACACAAAAACAAATTAGCGAAAATGTTGTAAATACGTTGAAAGAGCGCGTCAAGGAGTTGACGTGTCTGTTGCGCATGGCGGATATAGCGGGCGAACCGGGCATTTCCATTGAGGAAATTCTGCGGCAGACCCTCGCATTGCTCATCCCCGCCTGGCAGCATTCCGATGTTGCCACGGCCAGGATCATACTCGACGGACAGGCGCATACGTCCGCCGGTTTCTCCGAAGGCGTGAGTATGCAACGGGCGGACATTACTGTGCAGGGGATAAACCGCGGTTTTGTGGAAGTGCATTACGTGAAAGCCATGCCGGAGCAGGACGAGGGCCCCTTTCTTCGTGAGGAGCGCAGGCTGATAGACGCGGTGGCGCGGCAGGTGGGCGTAATCGTAGAGCGTAAACAGGCGGAAGTGGAACGAGTACAACTACAGAGCCAGCTGCGCCATGCGGACCGGCTGGCGACCATCGGATTCCTTGCGGCGGGCGTCGCCCATGAACTGAATGAACCGCTGGGAAACATTCTGGGATTCGCCGAATTGGCGAAGAAATGCACGGGATTGCCGGATGCCGCCCATCGCGACCTGACCAAGATCGAAACCGCCTCGCTTCATGCTCGGGAAATAATCAAGAAGCTGCTGGTTTTTGCGCGACAGATGCCCATGGAAAAGACAGCGGTGGACATCAACCAAGTGGTGCGCGAAGGACTTTTCTTTCTTGAGGCGCGTTGCATGAAGGCGGGCATCGAAGTGCAATACGCGCTGGCGGATGCGTTGCCGCTGATTGTTGCAGATGCCGCGCAAATCAACCAGGTGCTGGTGAATCTGGTGGTGAACGCGCTGCAAGCAATGCCCAGCGGCGGCACGCTTCATGTGGCTACGGCAGCCGAAAACGACCGGGTGTGCATGAGCGTTGAGGATACCGGTGACGGGATGAGTCCCGAAGTGCAGCAGCAGGTTTTCGTGCCCTTCTTCACCACGAAAGATGTGGGACAGGGGACAGGGCTTGGTCTGCCGGTGGTGCATGGCATTGTGGTCTCTCATGGCGGAACGATCGAGATACAGAGCGAAGTGGGACGGGGAACCCGCATTGAAATATGGCTGCCTGTTTCTCCTGCGCCAATACTTGAGGAAACGGCGGATGACTAAAGCGCGCAACAGGGAAAAGATTCTGGTGGTGGACGACTCAGAGGCGACGCTCGAAGTGTTGCAGCGCAACCTGGAGGCGGCGAATTATGCCGTAACAACAGCCTCATCCGTGGCCGAAGCGCTTTCGCTTCTCGAAACAAACACTATGGACCTGGTCATCACGGACTTCA
>DSBB01000092.1 GCA_011046175.1 Candidatus Hydrogenedentota bacterium
TCCTTCGGGGTGTTCGCGCAAGCCAAAATCCGCCAGCACCTTTTCCGCCACGCTTCCTGAATCGGTTTGACATGCGCTCAGCACAAGGCATAAAGAAACTATCAATATCCACTTCACCTTCATATTCTCCTGTTCAGTTACCTGTTGCAGCCATCTGTCAGCAAACCTTACGCGCTGTACAGTTCTATTGTAAGTATAGCATGTTCATTGGATTATTGCAGATAATTTTCCGCGTACGCCAAGGGAGCGCTGCTTGCTTCCGCCGCCGCGCCGCTGTTCACGGTCTAAAAATTTGGGTGTACGCCCCGTTTTGGTTCATACTAACGTCATGTGTGTTTACCCCAGAAAAACTAACATCAAGAGGAGCAGCTTATGAAACAGGAGAAGGTACTTACAGGATGCGCGTGTTGTACTATGAGCCGGAGACGGTTTCTGACTTCAGGGTGCGCCGCATGCGCCGGCGCGGTGGGAGCGGCGATTATGGCGCCGAAACCGGTATTTGGACAGGGCGCGTCACGGCCTTGCGTCAGGATCGTATATGCCCTCCACGCCGAAGTGCAGCCGGGACCCGACTGGCCGAATGTGGGCTTCGACTTTCGGCCGGTTATGGAGCGAATTAACGCTGCGTTGTCGCAAAACTGTCCGGAACTGGATTTTGTCACGGCCACGGCAACCGGCGAAGATCAGGCTGCCGCAATACTCGAGGGCGACAAGAATGAGAAGGTGGACGGCTATATCGTTTACCAGTTGAATTGCTGGAATCGTGTGGCGCAAACCATAGCGACTTCGGGCAAGCCGGTCTTGTACGCGGATTTCCAATTCGGCGGCAGCGGCGGTTTCCTTGTCTATACCGCCGCATTCCTGAGGCAGGGCGCACCCAATCTGGGTTTTGTCGCCTCGTCCGACATGGACGATATTATTGCCGCGGCAAAGTGCTTCGCGCCGACCATCAAAAGCGGAACAGCCAACGATTTCGCGGCTCTTGTGGCGAAATCGCGCGTCAGCAACACGCCCAAGCCGGGCGACCTCACATGCAAGCCCGACATGGTTGAGACGCTTTCCGTGGACGCCTGGAAAGCGCGCATCGCAGAATCCCGAATACTGGCTGTGTTGGACCAGGAGGCGCGTCCGGCCGACCCCGTTATGGGTATTGCGATAGAATACATCGCCTTTCAGGAACTAAACGACGCGTGGGAGGCTGCGGACAAAGACGAGGCAAGGGCCATAGCCGACGAGTGGCAGCAAAACGCCTCAAGAATAGAGGATGTGTCCAGGGAAACACTGGAACAGTCCGCAGCGATGTATTTGGCAGAAAAGGCGGTGCTTAAAAAGCACAATGCGAACGCCATCACCATCAATTGCCTTGGCGGTTTTTACGGCGGTCATATCCACGCCTATCCCTGCCTGGGGTTTCATGAACTCAACAACGAAGGACTGATTGGCGCCTGCGAGTGCGACATACGGTCCACGGCGACCATGGTCGCCTTTACCACTCTTACCCAAGGACGCCCCGGTTATATTTCCGATCCGGTGATTGACACCGCAAAACGTCAAATTATTTACGCGCACTGCGTCGCGTCAAACAAAGTGTTCGGACCTGACGGCTCCAAGAATGCGTTTGAAATTTTGACTCATTCCGAGGACCGGCAGGGCGCGGCGGTGCGCTCCATTCTTCCGACGGAATATATGACGACCTCCCTTGAAGTCTCACAAGAAAACAAGGAAATTCTATTCCACCAGGCCAAGGCGGTTGCCAACGATCCCGATGACCGCGCATGCCGCACCAAACTTTGCGGAGAGCCTGTCGGCGACATGGAAAAACTCTTCACCCAGTGGGATAGATGGGGTTGGCATCGGGTCACCTTCTATGGCGACTTGAAGGCGCCTGTTTTTGAATTGGCGGACGCGCTGGGGTGGAAAGTTCTCGAAGAAGCGTAAGCCTTTGGCGCGGTTAAACGATAAGACGGGACAGGTATTCCTGCCTGTCCCGTCTTCGTTGCGCTTTCGTCTATGACAATAGATTCTTTTTCAAGAACTCGTAGCTTTCATGCGCGCATTCGAAAATATCCTTGGTGGCGTTGTCCTGTTCGTATATCCACCACTCGACGCCCGCTTTTTCGCCGGCGGCGAATATTTCATCCCATTGCAACACGCCCTGCCCCAACGGCATGAACTGTCTGCCCCGTATCAGGCTGCGTCCTTCGGCCACATCCTTTGCGTGAATCATGGGACACCGGTTTGCGTATTTCAACATCAATGCGGCAGGGTCGGCGCCGCCCACATGCACCCACGCAAGGTCAAGTTCCGCGTACAGGTTTTCCGGGTCGGTTGCTTCATATAGGATATCCAGTTTCGTGCGCGGGTCTTCGGGGAATGTGCCAAATTCGAAATCATGATTGTGATAATTCAGGCGCATTCCCACTTCGCGCAATTTTGCGCCCACGGCGTCCATGCGCGCCGCGCCGCGCAACCAATCATCGAGTGTGCCGCGGCAATCACTCATCATACCGCCCGGACCAACGTTCAACGCCCCCACTGTTTTCCAGAATTGCACCTGGTTTTCAAAATCGGTTTCAAACGGCTCCACGCCGCAATGGCACGCGACCGCTTTCAAATCCGCTTCATCGAGGGCAGCCCGGATTTCCTCCGCTGACAGATTGGGCATTCCGCTCCACTGCACATATTCCCAACCCATCTCCCGCGCTTTTTTGAGCGTGCCCGCCAAATCCTTTTTGGCAGGTTCACGCAAGGTATACAACTGTAACGCAATTCCTTTCATGGATTTGGTGTCCTCCTGCGCAAATGAAATACCCGTGCGCGCCGATGCCGCCAGAGCGCCCAAGGCGGCCAACGCCTGACGGCGAGTTATTGCTGAACCATATTTTACAGTCATAAACGTGTCCTTTCCTTTTTGGTTGTGTGTCAAGAGAACAATGCGTAAGTATAGTATTTCGACACTATCAACAACAAATGGCGCAATCCCGGTGGCTGAGGCAAAATTATTATGTGTGCGCGTAAAGCTGCTTGCGGAGCATGGCAACGGCCTCCGGGTTTTCCGCGGCAACGTTTGTCGTCTCATAAGGGTCATTCTTATGATCATACAATTCCACCTGCGCCACCCGCCCCTTTTCATCCTTCCACTCCACAATACGATATTCGCAGGTGCGCAATGTGAACGCTTTGTATTTGCCGCGTCGCCAGTAGCCCAGGGCGCCCGTTTTTTGCCTGGGCTTGTTTTCCAGCAAGGGGCGCAACGAATCGCCGTCCAAGCCTTGTGGCGGGGTTAAGCCACAGTAGTCGGCGAGGGTGGGATAGATATCAACAGACTCCGCCAATTCACTCACGCAACTCCCCGCGTCTATTTGTCCGGGGAGCGCGAGCATCATGGCGCTGCGAAGAGAAAAATCAAAGGTTGTATGCTTTCCCCAGACGTATAGATCGCCCAAATGCCATCCGTGATCGCCCCAAACCACAACAAGAGTATTGTCCCGCAGGCCGAGCCTGTCAAGTTCATCAAGTATCCTGCCGATTTGCGCATCCACATAACTCACGCATGCGAAATATCCATGGCGCAACAACCGCGTTTCGTCCTCTGTCGCCTCTTCCGGGTTTGCAAGCGAGGCGTATCGGTTGACGAGTTCCCCGTTTCGATTCAGGCTCAAATCAAGATTGATATTTTTGGGTGGATTCGGGTGTTTTGGCAGGGGGATGGATTGGCGATCATACATGTTCCAATACTTTTTCGGCGCGCAAAAGGGCAGGTGCGGCTTGTAGAAGCCTACTGCAAGAAAAAAGCGTTCGTGTTGCAAAGCATTTAGTTCAATAACGGCGGCGTCAGCGATCAATCCATCCGGGTATCCTGTGTCCGCCACATCGGCGCTTTCCCATGCCGGCGATTTTTCCTCTGTGTAACTGCGTGTCCCGCCGCCGTCATAGCCGAAAAAGGCCGACCATGAATCAGCCCATTTGCCTGCGGGCGCGTAAACGCGATCCCATGCGAGCGGCAATTCCGGCGCGCCGTCGCCGTCTGAATAAATCATGTTGCCCTTTGCGTCA
>DSBB01000089.1 GCA_011046175.1 Candidatus Hydrogenedentota bacterium
CTATTATGGGACCAGGTTGGTGAGCCTTACCGCAAGGCAAAAAAGACAGGAGATGAAAGAGCATGTTCATAACTTCAAGATGCACTTCCTCCATGATGTCCTTTCTGCTTATTGCATTCGTGGCGAGCGTTTGTTACGACGTAAGCGGCGCCTCCCCTGACGAAACGGACATCGGACCCTATGACCTGATCATCCGCAACGGGCGCGTCATAGACCCGGAAACGGGGATAGATGAAATCGCCACCGTTGCCATCAAGGACGGAACCATCCATAGGATTGTCGCGGGCAGCGATGCTTTTGCCGAAGACGCCCGCACCGTAATCAACGCTGATGGAAAAGTGGTTGCGCCGGGATTCATCAATACCCACACCCACGAGGCCGCCGCATTGGCGACAGAGGAAAACATCAAACCGGCGTCCAATCTGTATGTGTTTGATGGCATTACGTTCTGGTTGGGCGGGAACTGCGGGTTGTCGCCGACAGGCATCAAAGTGGATGTGGGCGACGGCAACTTCATGCAGGTGGGCGACCCGGAAAAACCCATGCCGGCATTTTTGGATGAACTGGAGAATATCCCCCTTTACAACCATTACGCGACCTTGAGCGGCAACATCACGCTGCGTTCCCGGATGGGACTCAAGCACATGCAGCATGAGGACGACGCGCAGATCGAGCGGATGAAAGCGATTCTCGCCGAGGAACTGGCCGCCGGTTCCTTCGGCCTGTCCATCGGCGCCATGTACGACATGGGCGCGACGACAAAGGCGCTGGTCGAACTGGCGAAGGTCAGCCGCGAACACGGCGGCATGGCGGCCATCCACACGCGCTACCCGACCTTCAACCTGAAGCATCTGCTCTTTGGCGTTGACTTTGTGTTTCCCAAACGCGCCATCCATGAGGCCGTTGACATATGCCGAACCTCCGGCGCGCCGCTCATCGTTTCCCACATCACGGACATGAGCCAGGCGGGTTCCATCGGCTGGACCATGGAGACCCTTGAGGATGCCGTCAAGGAAGGGTTGCCTCTCGCAGGTGATGTGATAGGACATGATTTCCTCATCAACAATTTCTTTATCCTGACGTTCAAGGGGAAGATTCCGATTCCGATTTTGATGAAACTCGGCAACTATAAAATAGACCAGTTCTACGCCGCGGCGGATTACGTTATAAATGGCGAAGTAGCGGTAAAACAGTTCGACCAGTTCACCATGGAGAAAGCCTTGTTTTTGAGGAAGCACATCCGGCAGATGGATGCCCATACACAAGGCATCAGGGACATGCCCATGTTCTGTCAAATCATGCCGCCGGAAGACACCATGCTGGCGTTGCGGTATCCGTGGGTATTCATCGGCAACGACGGAGGCGGCCCGTCCATTGACCCGGAGACAGGCGAACCCGCGCCCATATCGCCGCGCGGTCTGACCGCCTTCTCGCGGTTGTTCGGGCACTGGTCTCGGGAGAAAGGTGCGCTCTCGCTGCATGAAGCGGTTTTCAAATCGAGCACCGCCCCGGCAATCTGGCTGGGACTCGAAAAGAAAGGCCGGATACAGGAAGGGTGCGACGCGGATATTGTCATCTTCAATCCCGACACCATCATTGACCGCGCCGGCTGGGTGGACGGCACGATACATCAAAAACCCGACGGCATCAGCCATGTCATCGTGAGCGGCGAAGTGGTGGTGGAGAACAACCAGCTTACGGGCGCTACGCCCGGACGGCTTGTGCGCCGCACGTGGCGGATTCCGGGTAACACGGCGGAAATCCTGTCCCTGTATGAACAGCGATATGGCAGTGGTTTAGAGGAGAAGGTATCGGGAGACGGTGTATGAAAATTGTGGCAGTCCTTGGAAGTCCGAAATTGAATGGGAACAGCGCCATTCTCGCCCGGCGTTTTCTCGATGCCGCGCAGCGACTTGGCGCCGAGACGCAATCGTTCACATTAAACGAGCTCGCTTATCAGGGCTGCCAAGCGTGTAGGGCGTGCAAAAAAACTTCGGAAGTGTGCGTCCTGAAAGATGATCTCTCAGGGGTGTTGAACGCCATACAGGGGGCGGACGTGATTGTGTTCGCCTCGCCCGTCTATTTTGGCGACATTGCAGGACAAATGAAGCTGCTGATTGACAGGACCTATTCCTTCCTGACGCCCAATTTCCACAGCGATCCCAAGACCTCCCGTCTCGCGTCTGGAAAGACGTGCGTACTTATACTGACCCAAGGACTCGCAGAGGCCATGTTCGCCGACGTCTTTTCCCGTTATGAGTGGGTGATGAAACTGCTCGGCATGGAAACGGTGCATCTGATTCGCGCCTGCAACGTTGTCAAACCGGGGGATGTCAGCGCGAGAGAAGACACTTTGAAACAGGCGGACGCACTTGCAACGCGCATCATGGACGAAAATACCGCGCACAAATCAAGCACGAGAGAATAACCCGAATATTTCACCGGATTTCTGTTGCGCATGGTCATATTTTCCGGCATGTTAGAATTGGGAAACGGGTGGAGATATGGGATAGTCTTATATCCGGGTTCAATCTTCACAAGCAGAAAGGGAACGCACCATGGAGCTCATTCGCGCACATGAAATCATGTTGACTCATCCGAAACATCAGCAGTTGCCTTGCGCGCCGGAATACGCTTTCGGCGCGGCGTATGTGGCGGATCACTTCTGTCCGGTGTTCGAGGCGAGCATTCCCTTTTATGACGCGGGCTTCTTTCACGCGGATGCGGTGTACGACGTGGTGAGCGTGAGCCGGGGCATGTTTTTCCGGCTGGAAGAACATCAGGCGCGTTTTGCGAAGGCCTGCGACACCATCCGCGTGAAGAACCCGTTTACCCGGGAACAGGAAGCAGCCATTCTGCATGAGATGGTGGCGCGGGCGGGCCTGCGCGACGCGTATGTGTGGTGGACGGTGACGCGGGGCATGCCGCCCATGGGCCGCAACGAAATGGTGCATCCGGAGAAATTCGAGAACCGCTTTTACGGCATGGCGGTTCCCTTCATATTCATGTTCGACGACGACCAGCGGGCGTGTGGGGTGGACCTCATTGTCAGCCGGAACCATATCCGCATCCCGTCCCGTTCTGTTGACCCACGTGCAAAGAATTTTCACTGGCTCGACATGCAGCTGGCGCTGTTCGAGGCGGGCAAACGCGGCGGCGAGTGGGCGGTGCTCACGGACGCGGACGGATTCCTGGCGGAAGCGACCGGCGCGAACATATTTGCCGTCATACAAGACGAAGTGGTCACGCCGGACGCGGGATGCCTGGAAGGGATTACCCGGCGGAGCGTTTTTGATCTCTGCGAAGAGCTGGGGATACCGTCCTCCGCCCGCAAGATTCATGCGGACGAGTTGCGAACCGCCGACGAAGTGTTCATGACCACCACAGCGGGCAGCATCATGCCTGTGCGCAGCGTGGACGGGAAGCCTGTTTGCGAACATGGCGGCGCGGGAGAAATCTCCGTCCGACTGCACAATCTGTATTGGGAAAAACGCTGGTCAGGATGGCATGGCACGCCGGTGAAATATGAACCGATGGGAAATTAGCCTGAGGTTTCGGGTTTTCCCCCCGTCGGTATGGTTTCGCCCGATAAACACATAGGCGCCTTCGCGTTCCGCGTCTGCCGGGACGCGCACCTACAAACGGTTTGGTCAAGTAACGCAAGCGCGTCGGTTGCGCTTGCGCCAGTACGCCCGCGCATACCACGGGCGAACATCCCGAAGCGTCATTTTTTCAACCGCCTTTTCCCAAACGCGCAGCCGTTGTTCGTGTTCGTTAAAAGCGACTTCCGGCTGGGGAGGCGTGCGCGTCCAAGCACGTTCAAGCGCATCTCGCTCGTCGGCAAACGCGTGGAAACAGGCTTCCGGGGCGCGCAAAACCCTTCGGTGAAACTTTTCGTGCCGCCACCACAACGAGTCGTCGGCGCGGTCCCTGGGAAAAGCGCCGAGGTCAAGAGGCGCCTCCACATATACCGGTTTGAACAGACTTGTGCAGGGCGCGGCAGTGGCGGTAACCCAGTGGCGGCATCCGTCCCTGCCGAGTTCCGACACCCAGGA
>DSBB01000177.1 GCA_011046175.1 Candidatus Hydrogenedentota bacterium
CAGTCCGCCATGCCGCCGCTTACCTTGGTCTGGCATCATGGCGGACTGATGCCGCCCAGGCCGGACGAGCTGGAACCGGGCCGTCGGATGGGCGACAATGACGGGGGTGTTTTGTTTATTGGCGACAAAGGAAAACTCATGTGCGGCTGCTACGGCAGCAATCCGCAACTGCTCCCGGAATCAAAAATGAAAGCATACGCGCCGCCGCCCAAAAGCCTGCCACGTTCCGTTGGCCACTATAAAGAGTGGGTGAACGCCTGCCGCGGGGGCGAAAAGGCGGCCGCCAACTTTGATTACAGCGGTCCCCTGACCGAAATCGTGCAATTGGGAATTGCGGCAATCCGCGCCGACGCGAAACTTCATTGGAACAGCGGGAAAATGGAATTCGCCAATGCTCCTGACGCAAATAACCTGCTGATGTCTCATTATCGTGAAGGCTGGAGCATTTAGCGCCATGTCATTCATCTTCTATGATAAAGCAAACTAAGGCGAGCGTTGCCCGCAACCCAGATTTGACTATTCTCTTTGTATGTTGTTCACGCTTCAGCGTGCGGCATTAGCACACAAACTCTGAGTCATACACGCAACCCCGCACGCTGAAGCGTGAACAACATACCCAACTTCTTTTTCTTGATCGCGGTTTCTGGCCGACAAGTTACTAAACAAGGAGATGCCATGCGTGAAATGCTGCTGTTTTTGTCCGCGGTTTTTTCCTTTGGTGCAATTGGAGAGCAGATGGATATTACAGAAGGGACAATCGTATGTCATGACGATCATGAAGCGAACATGTTTGTGCGGTTCACACTTGAATGGTTGACCGACGGCGCCGATCGTTACGTCCCGCCAACCGGCGGATAGGCGGCACGGTCATGCCTTGACTTTATTTCTCTTCAACCCCGTCTTGTCCGGTTTCGTCCGCACTTCTCTCCTGATAAACGCGAACATAATCCACTTTGAAGTAGTCCGGCAACGCCGCTTCCGCGATGTCGCCTCCCCATTCGCCTATTTCTTCGGTGAGTTTGATATACACAGGCACTTGGCATACGCCGCCATCGGATGTGCGCCATGTTTCCCCGCCGTCCACATAAAACACATATTCTTTCGGCGTCCACCAAAGCCCAAAAGTATGCCAATCCTTGCTGATACCGGGTATTTCCGACACTTTTCCCTTCGATTTATGATGCTCTCCGTAACCGTCCCAATGCAGGGCGTGCTGGATTTTATCCTCGCGCCACGGCTTTTCCATAATGTCTATTTCAGTGCCGTCCTGTCCCGTCTGTTCCAATGCGCCAATGCCTCCGGGCGGCATTAACCAGAAAGCGGGCCAGTGGCCGGGCTGCGTCGGGAATTTGCACCGCGCTTCCCAGTACCCGAATGCGCTTTCAAACTTGCCCAGCGTGCGAACGGCGCCGCTTGTGTACCGGTTACCGTCCTTTTTCGTGCGCAACACCAGCGCGCCTTTTCCATCCACATAGGTATCGTCCTTAACCCAGAAAGCGTCTCTGCGCGGGCTGTCGCCGATGACTTCCCATTTGTCCGGGTCTATGGCGTCACCCTCGAATTCATCTTGCCAGACCAGTTCCCAGACGCGCCCTTCCGGCAGGGGCGGCAAAAAACTTGTCGTTTGTTGTTCCGACAAACTGAACCGGGCGAAAACAATGGACTCGTAGGGATGTTTTTGCCCCCCTTCATAAAGGCAGGCGATTTTGCCGTTTGGCAGTACCGCAAGTGAAGAATAGGCGCTGGGTCCTTCATGCAACACTTTAAGGATATTCCATGTTTCGCCTTCGTCGTAGCTGACGCGGACGGTCATGTTCACCCGTTTGTCACTGCTTGCGGGATTACTGAAAAGGAGAATTTCGGAAGTGTTTTTCCCCGGGCGGCGATACCGGGTGATGGACGCCTGACAGATGGGTTCGATAAGGGTCGGATCAACGCGTTGATCCCGCCAGGTAATGCCGCCGTCATCGCTGAACGCCACTTGACGCCGCCTTTTGGCCGTATCATAATTGCGCATGTTGAGCATGAGCCAGCCGTTGGCCAGTTCCACCACCTCACACTCGTTCACCTGATGCTCCGGCGTTCTGCCGCCCAGTTGCCACGTTTCACCATGATCGTCAGAGTAGATGATGTGCGAGTAATAATGCTTTGTTTCCGCTTCGATATGGTCACAGGGAACGACAAGGCGTCCCTTGTGCGGACCATGCTGAATCTGTATCCCATTTCCCGGCCCGGTGGCGTACCACGTCCAGTTGTCCTGTTTCACGTCCGAAGTAATTTCCCGCGCCTTGCTCCATGTGCGGCCTTCGTCCGTGGAATGCGTGACAAATACGCGCCGCGTATCCTCGCTCTTCAAGGCAATGATGTCCTTTTCATGGTCATCACCCCTGTTCCACGTCATCAACAGCCAGATAACACCCGTATCACGGTCCACTACCGCGCAGGGATTGCCGCTGGTGTTGCCGGGATCATCCCACACAACCTGTTGTTCACTCCAAGTATCGCCGTTGTCCTCTGAACGCCGGACAAGCAGAGCAATATCGCCGGTATCGCTTTGAGAGCCTTTCCTCCCCTCGCAAAAGGCGAGTATGGCTCCCCCCGTGGTAACGGTCAGCGCAGGAATACGGTATGTGTGGTAATCGTGTTCCCCCTGTTGATAGAGGGGGACGCCCAAAGGCGCCGCAACGCTTTGGTGACAGCATGCCGCAAGCAATACACTGACTGCAACGGTTATAAAAGGAGTATGATGATTGTTCATACGTCATCCTTTCCTGTTTCTTTGTTCGACGGATGGTTCAACGTGTAAATGGTTAATCCCTCGATGGAATGAGTTGCGGGGGCAAACAGAAAACTCGATAGATACCCCGCCACGAAACAAATGGCCACACCCACAAAGGCGTAAAGGAGCAGGTGCGTATTTGTATATTTTTGCACCAGAAAGAGCCCGACAGCGCCCGCAGTTGCGCCCAGAACGGCGCCGGCGCCGTTGGTGCGGGTTGTCAGTATTCCCAGGCAAAACAGGCCGCACATGGAACCGCCAAGCAGGCCAAGAATCTTCATGAATTGGTCCCATAATGACATGATATTCGACGAGGCGAACAGCAAGGCAAGCATCACGCCCAACACGCCCAGGACAACGGTAAAAAAGCGCCCAAGACGCAAATAACCGGCTTCTGTTTGAATCCAGTTCCACGGGCGCACAAAATCTGTAACAAGCGCGGCGGCAATGCTGTTCATGCTGGTGGAAATGGTGGATTGCGCCGCGGCAAAAATACCGGCGACCACAAGTCCCGCAACACCCGCCGGGAGCTCCCGCGCAATAAACAGCGGGAAAATGGCGTCGGTTTTGAACGTGGGATCAAGGCGTTCGGGATGGTTCGCGTAAAAGACAAACAAAGCCGTTCCCACCCCAAAGAATAATAACGAAGCGGGAATCACGGCAACGGCGTTTGTCCAAATGGCCTTTTGCGCCCGCCGAATGTCCGGCACCGACATGTATCGCTGCACCACCGCCATATCCGAGGCATAGGGAACGAGACTTTGCGCGAGGCCGCCCAGCACTACTACCCACAAGGCGGTGGTCGCGTAACTGGGGGCTGAAAAGTCAAGATTGACAATATGAAATTTGTCATTTGCCTGCGCAGTCTCGATAAATCCCGCCACACCGCCGTCTACGTTCATAAGAATGATAACGAGACTGAAAAGCGCGCCCCCCAAAAGCACAAAACTTTGGATCGTATCCGTCCAGACCACGGCCTCCAAGCCGCCCAGCGCGCAATAAATGATGCTCAATACGCCCATGAGCAATATGCTTTGTTGCTCAGTGAGCGGCGTTATTGTAGCCAACGCCAATGCGGGCAGGTACAACACCACCGCCATCCGCCCGATTTGGAACAACACAAAGGAGGCGCTGGCGAAGAGGCGGGCCAAACGGTTAAAGCGTTTCTCAAGATATTCATACGCGCTTGTGGCGTCTATTTTTCGGAAAAACGGAAGGAACAGCAAGATGACAACGGGCGCTATGGCAACAGCCATCATGTTTACCA
>DSBB01000179.1 GCA_011046175.1 Candidatus Hydrogenedentota bacterium
ACAATATTGTATCTACCACAGTCTGTCATCTTACCCGACTGAATTAATTACAGAAAAGCCACCCAATCGAAAACAGCACACTGAACCCCAGCAGTATTTTTCCTGTCGCGGCGAGGCATGCGTTCAGCGTTGCGCCGTCCCGCTGTGTGAATACGGTTCGTGTTGTGCGCATGGCGGGAAACGCCATGATAGTGGCCGCCAACGCGCCCCAGCGTCCGCCTTCAACCACGCACAGCATGACGGGAAGAACCAGAATCGCAACGGTCATGCTCAACAGATACTCCCACCGGGCAAAGGCGACGCCGAACCGCACCGCCAGGGTTTTCTTGCCCGCCTGCCGGTCTTGATCCACGTCGCGCAGGTTGTTCACCGTGAGTATCGCCATGGAAATCAGTCCGGGCGCCAATCCCGCAAATAGAGGCGTCGCCCTGATGCTCTGAACTTGCACGTAATAGGTTCCCGCCACGGCGACCGGTCCAAAAAAGATGAGCACAAAAATATCCGCAACACCGATGTAGCCCAGCGGCAGGGGGCCGCCGGTATAAAGCACGGCAAAGAGCATGGACAGCACACCAATAACCAGAATCGGCCAGCCGCCGCGATAGATAAGATACAGACCCGGCAATGTCGCCAGCGCAAGCACAAGGGCCGTGGCAAGGCGCATCCGGCCGGGCGCGACCAGCCCCGCCTGCGTAACCCGTTGCGGGCCGAGACGCTCCCCCGCGTCCGCGCCTTTGACGTAATCGTAATAGTCGTTGGCATAGTTCGCCGCGATCTGAATAAGCACTGCGCCCAGCAACGCCGCGCCCGCCGCGCCCGCATGAAACGCGCCGTCCCCCGCCGCGAGCGCCGCGCCCATGATTACAGGTGAAGCGGCGGCGGGCAGGGTGCGCGGACGCGCCGCGTCAAACCAGACACGCAGGGATAATGCAGGCAATGCTATCGTTCCTTATTGATGAGGGTTGCAGGCATATTGTGCCAGATTCACCGGGGAACATACCATCCTGAAAAGTCATTATGTTAACGCCTGAGTGACGGAAAAACTGCGCTCAGAAAAAGAGGTTTCACGCGAATTGTGTTTTGTAGGATAAGTAGGATAGGCAGGATAAGGAGGACGTGTAGGTGAAATAGCCTTGCGGTATTGCCCATAATGTCTTAGGATAGCAATTGTCAAGGAGACGCACATGAAGATACTGCATCTCGTTCCGGGCAGCGGCGGCACATTTTATTGCCAGAACTGTTTGCGTGACCACCTGCTGATACGGGCGTTGCGGCGGCAGGGGCATGATGTCATACTCGCGCCGTTGTATTTGCCCATGTATGGCGGCGCGACGGCGGCGGAGACAAACGCGCCGCTGTTCTTCGGCGGCATCAGCGTTTATGTGCGCGAGAAGATACCCCTGCTGCGCACCATGCCGGAGTGGATGATTCGCCTGTTGAATGCGCCGTTTTTGTTGCGTCAGGCCGCCAAACGCGAAAGTTCCACCAACGCCGCTGAATTGGGCGCCATGACCCTGTCCATGCTTGAAGGGCCGCAGGGCAATCAGACGCAAGAGTTTGACCGCTTTCTCGAATGGCTGCGCGCGCAGGAGAAACCGGATGTCATCCATATCTCCAACGCGCTGCTGCTGGGGTTCGCGCCGGCATTGCGCGAGGCGCTGGACGCCGCCATTGTGTGCAGCCTGCAGGACGAGGAGCCGTGGGTGAGCGCCATGGGCGCGCCCTATGACGGGCTGTGCTGGGCGGTCATGACGCGGCAGGGGCGGCATGTGTCTCGCTTTGTCGCCACCAGCCGGTGGTACGCATCGCGGATGCGGGAACGCCTGTCGTTGGCGCCGACACAGGTGCAGGTCGTCTATCCCGGCGTGGAAGCGCCCGACGCCATGCCCGATTTACAGTCCAACGATCCGCCGACCATCGGCTATTTGTCCCGCCTGAATCCCGCGCAGGGCTTTGAAGAACTGGTCGAGTCGTTTCTCGTCTTGAAAAAGGAACCGGAACTCAAGGCGCTGCGGTTGCGCGCCACAGGCGGCGTCACGCCCGCGGACGCGGCCTTTGTGGACGGCATCGAAAAGCGGCTCACGGCGGCGGGCGTCGCTGACGCGGCGGACATACGCCGCGAATTCAACGCCGCGCCGGAGGCGGATTTCTTCGGCGGCTTGACCGTCATGTCCGCGCCGTCGCGGGAAGGCGAGGCTTTCGGCATGCACATCATTGAGGCGATGGCGCGCGGCATTCCCGTGGTGCAGCCCCGCGTCGCGGCCTACCCGGAAATCATCGGCGAATCCGGCGGCGGCCTGCTCTACGACCCCGAAGACAAGGCTGGGCTGACCAATGCGTTGCGTTCCATCTTGACCGACGCGGCCCGCGTCCGAACAATGGGGCAACAGGGCTACGCCCACGCCCGCGAACATTTCAGCGTGGAACGCATGGCGCGTGACATGATAGAACTTTATACGGAAGCATTGAAGACTGCATAACTTATAGTTTATGCCGTCCTTCATGGTCAGCGTAATCCTCAACATTGGCAGGAAAGATTGATATGGGTTGCGACCAGATACCCAGAGCGATATTATCATGATTCGCCGCTTGAAAAGACTTGCGTTTGCAGCGCTTGTCATCGCCTGTATTGCGGCGACGGTTGTTCTCTTTTTGCCTGAAAAAGAAGCCGCCGCGCCGGCAACTTCCGGCACGGACGCGGTTGACGCGCTCCCTGTTCCAATGCCGCAAACCGATACCGGGGAAACGCCGCACGAACCTGACCACAAAGGAGCGCTGGCGGAATGGAACACCTATCACGGCGGCAATACGTTGCGCGGTTTTGCTGAGACGACCCTGCCCGACGCGCCGGTTGTGTTGTGGACTGTTCTCGCGGGCGGGCCGGTGCGGCAGACGCCGGTGGCACACAGAGGAATCGTATTTGCGGCAACGGCGCGGGGTGTTGTCATTGCCGTCACGCTCGAAGGCCGGGAACTATGGCGGCGCGATCTGGCCGCCCCCGAACCCGGCAGCGACGCGCGCGGCGATATTCGCATTGAAGCGCCCATCACCGCCGTTGCCGGGAAAGTGTTTGTGGGCGCCGACCTGGGCGACGTGTTTGCGTTGCGCGCCGATACGGGCGAAGTCGCATGGCGCGTCAACATCGGCGGACCCGCGCGCGGCGCAATCAACTATTCGGATGACGGCGCGCGCGTATTCGTGCTTGACCAGGATGTGGGCGAGCTGGTGTGTCTCAACGCCGACACCGGCGCGGTGGCGTGGCGTTCCGCCGGCGTGGACCGCAGCGACGCATCGCCCGCCGTTGCGGGGGACATTGCCGTGTTCGGCAGCTGCGCCGCGGCGCTGCACATCGTTTCTACTGATTCGGGTGAACGTATGCGCGACATTGCCATCGAAAACGGCGGCGGCCAGATAGCGGGCGGCGCGGCGCTTGCCGACGGTTTTGCCTGCGCGGGCGTACGCGACGGGCGGATACTGTGCGCCGATGTCGCCGCCGGCAAACTCGCGTGGATAACCACAGTCAGCGAAGACGAGGCGTTCTCCACGCCCGCCGTTCACGACGCGTGGGTCATTATGACCACGTCCGACGGGCGCATCCACGCGCTGAACCGGGAAACAGGCGAAATCCGGTGGCAACAGGATTTGGAAGGCGCGCCCGCGTCGCCGATCATCGCCGGGGACAAGATAGTCGCCGCCGCAGACGGCGTTCTGTTTTTCTTACGCCTCGAAGACGGCAAACGGTTGTGGCAAAAACAGGTGGCTGACGAAATCTCCGGCCCCGCCGTAGCAAGGGATATGCTCATTGTGGGCGGCGAGGACGGGACAATCACGGCGTTGGGAGCGGACGGGTAAAAAAATACCTGCCGCGACACTGCGACGTTTGCAACTCAGGCGTTTGCGCCGCTTTTGCGCGGCCGCTGCTCTTTGCCTTTGCCGTTCGTGTCCGATTTCTGTTTTTTCCCGGACCGCTGCGTCGCGTGCTGCTCCCGTTTCCTTTGGAACAGGTAGACGATGGGGCTTGCCACGAATATGGAGGAGTATGTCC
>DSBB01000414.1 GCA_011046175.1 Candidatus Hydrogenedentota bacterium
GGTAATCTTTGCATAAGCACCGGAATGCATCGGAAATCACCCCAGGGTGAAGCCGTTTGGTCCAAGACATCATGTAAATACAGGCCCCGCACATGCCGATACAAGTCAATACGACGGTTGCGCTGATCCCATGGCGGGCAATTATTCGCGCGCTGCCCTGGCTATTTGTATCAACGCCGAAGCGAGATGTTTGTCTTCGCCGGGGAGCAGGGTGCGCATGTCGAGCATGACGGCATCCCCCGTGATACGCGCGATGACAGGCCGTTCGTAATGGCGCAACCACATATCTCCCTGCAATATGCCTTCGTTCGGTATCCAGAGCATTGCGCAAGGCCGCCATTACACGCGCCCGTGGGTACCGCTCCATGAGCGCCGCAGTGAAGCGGCATAACGGTTTTGAAGACTGCGGGCGCCACCGGGCGCCAGTCACCTCCGATAGTACTGTTTTAGAGCGCTTCTTCCTTGCGCATGTCGCCTGTCTGAACAACCCTGAAGTCCTGGTGTATTTCCTCACGGAATGATTCGGGGATACGGGCCCAGTCCAATATCGCGATGAGAATCGGGATATTGCTCTCGGAGAAGGCATTGCGCAGGCCCATCAAGGTATGGGCAGGTATTTTTTGCGATGACCGGCCTCGAACAACCAGGTCGAGATCGCTTGTTTCGTGGTTGTCGCCGCGCACACGACTTCCATAAGCCCAGACCTCATCTTGCGGCAAATAAAGCGAGAGGATGCGCTTGAGTTCCGCGAGATGTCTGAGATGAAGGTCAAGGAACGTCATGGCCAAGCCGGTCCAGCAATGTTTGGGCGTCTTCAATAAACGCCGGCAGTATTTCCATGGTCTCTTCGGCCAATGCGACGCCATAGTCGTGGGCCGTCAGAACTCGGTTGTCGCGATAGTATACCCATCGCTTGGCATTATACCATGGTAACGAGAATAATTATTCGCTAACTTTATAAAACCATGTCCGCCACTTCCAAGAAGCGACGGACATGGGATGGTTTCATTTACACGTCGTCATCCACGGCTAGAATTTGATCTCTGTCTCGATGAAGAGATAATCGTAATCGTCGTTGCGGTCGCCGCCCCAGGGCAGCAGTCCGATCGCGAGGATTTCGTTGCGCTCGAGTCCGCGCCTGCCGAAGAAATGGGCGTACCCGGCGCGAATGGTCAGGTCCTCGCTGTAGTGGTAATCGCCGTAAAGGCCGACTTCCCAGCCGAGGCTCTTCGCCGCGCGATTCCGCCAGAACCAACGTCCCAGGTCGGCGGCGCGTTGGTCAACTTCGAGGTAGGCGCCCACCAGTTTCAGTTCGATGGCTTCCGTGGGCGCAACCTGCACGCCCAGGCTGTAGAACAGCACGTTCGACATGGAGGCTTTGAACAGCGAGCGGGGATCGTTTTCGAAGAACTCGCTGTATTTGAGGTCCGAGCACAGACGGACGAAGGGCATGTCGAAGTCGTTCGACCACCAGCTGCGGTCGGGATTGCCGCCGCCAAGATAGGCGAAGCGGGCAAACAGCCGGGGCTGCCAGGCCGTGTCAAAGGTATAGCCCAGTTCGACATTCACGCCGAATTCATCAAAATCAACATCGGCTTCGCGATTGAACAGGCGGAACCAAGGATTCGGCACGCCTTTAACGCTGCCAAATTGATACGCGCCTTCCACTTCAAAATCGAAGCCGTTCACCACGCCCGCGCCACGCAGGCCAAGGGTGTGCAGGTGAATGTCGTCGTCGTTGCCCAGCGCGCCGACGCGATCGCGGGCATACAGCCAGTAGGCGTCAAGAGATACGTCTTCGATGCCAATATAGCTGAAATATACGCCATAGAGGTCGGCGTCATCTTCCATGAAGTCGCCGTAGCGCTCGAAAGTCTTGGCCGTGACGGCGTTGATAACGAACTGGTCATGGGCGTACATCAGGCGTATCGCATCATAGGACATGCCTGTGAAGAAGGCCGAGGACTCCTGGGTGCCGATGAAGAAGGCGTTGCCCAGTCTGAATTCCTGACGTCCCACGCGCAGGCTTAACGGGGCGCCCCACAGATTGTCCACGTGGATATAGCCCTGATACAGGTTCACATCGTTATTGTTGGTCCCTGTCCGAAAATCAGCGCCGGTCAGGTAGTTCGAGCGGAAATCCTCGCCCCACATGCTGTAATAATCAAATTCGATGAAGGCATACACCTCCTCGGTGAAATCCGCCTTCACATTGAGCCGCGTACGCTGTTCGATAAAGCTATTTTTTCCCAGACTGTCCATGTTGAAATAATTGCCGCGAATACGGATGCTGCCGCCGACGTCGACCTGTTGCAATTCGGCCGTGGCGACCATGCAGCACATTGCCGCGAGCGCGACTATCGCGATGGTTTTTATACGCATTGATAAGGTCTCCCGATCATTGTAAAAGAGTTGTTGTTACTTGTACATTACTTATGAAATCGTTTCTTGCGCCGTTATGATCGCCGGTTTATAGTGTCATCCCTCCTTTCCCGGTATGATTTAACGGCACAATGTGGCGTCACAACACATTTCTACGTCTGACCTTACCGGCCCACAAGAACCAGCGGAAACAAGACGTTGAATCTCACTATGCAGCGACCGTTTGGATGACGCACACCCTGCTCGCGCATGCTGCAACGTACGCTGACCAAATCGAAAACAACGCCCGCGTTGGATTCTTCCTCTCCTTTTGAGGCGTGTCGCGCCCCCGCGCGTCACGCCGCTCATAAGTCAATAGTATATCCAAGCCCCACCCCATAATCAAGCATATTTATTAGTTTACAGGGATATCGGTTCCAAATCAACGCGTTTGGATTTATTTCTTTGGTTGCTGTCCGCGACAAGTCTTTATTTTCCGAAGACCATGGCGCGCAGTCGAATTTTATCCACTTTACCGTTGGGCAGCAATGGCAGTTGTTTATGTATCGTGATTGTACGCGGCGTCTTGAAGTGAGCCAGCCGTGCAGCGCACCAATCACGCAACTCCTCGATATTCGCCCGGGCGCCTTGCGCGACCATGACATGCGCATGGGCGACTTCACCAAAGACATCGTCGGGCACGGCGATGACGGCCGCATATAACACGGCGGCATGTGATTCCAGAACCGCTTCGACTTCGCAAGGATATACATTTTCGCCATTTATTTTATACATTTCCGAACGACGTCCGCATATGGACAATCTTCCTGATTTGTCCATACTGCCCAGATCATTGGTGTAATACCATCCGGCCTTGTCCAGAACCTCCGCCGTTTGCTCGGGGTTATTCAGATAGCCTTTCATCACCATCGGCCCGCGAACAGCAATCTCGCCGACCTTTCCAGGCGGCAACGGCCTGCGCTGTCCATCTACAATCGAAATTTCACAATTGTCATAGGCAACGCCCACACTGTCTCCCAATTGGGCGAGGCTATCACCAGGCAGCGTAGCGGTCACAAACCCGCCAATCTCCGTGGCGCCGTACCCAGTGACCATACGCGCGCCCGTACGCTTGCAAATATCCGCCAGCGTATCGAGCATGAGCGTCGGCGCTGAAGCGCCGCCCCAGACAAAGGTCTTGACCGAGTTCCAGTTGGTGCGTTTGAATCGTTCAGTGCGTGACTCGAGCAGATACATGGCCGGTACCTGTCCGAGTACGCTGATTTGCTCCTTTTCAATGACCTCGAGTGTTTTTTCCGGATCGAAACCGTCGAGCATTACAATGCGCGCGCCCGCGTGAAGCGCGCAGAAACCAATTTCCACGTCCGCCGCCACATGATTGATGGGAAAATGCAGCAGAATCCGACTGTCTTCATAAATGTCGAACAGACGTTCCTGTTGCGAGACATTGCTTAAAATGGCGCCATGTGAGTGGAGCACGCCCTTGGGCGCGCCTGAAGAGCCGGAGGTATACATGAGCAATACATCGTCATTCGGCGATGCGGTTTTCATTCGCTCCACCATCTCGGCGTCAAGATGCGGCCTGGGTGTTGAGATGTAATCATCGAAATAGTAGGCGCCCTGGGCGGTATTGCCAATAACC
>DSBB01000240.1 GCA_011046175.1 Candidatus Hydrogenedentota bacterium
CGTGAACGTATGACAGAAGTGCCTCTCGAACTGTACCGGGAACGATACCCGGAACTAAAAACCCTCGACGCTTATTATGGCGCGCCGGACGTCGAACCCATCGTTGGCGACGCGTTCAACGGGGTGCCGCCGGAAGGAAATGTTATTGCCAACAACGTGTGTTTTGGCGACTGGCTTGACATCACCTGGCACGCAAAGCGGGAGTTGTTCGATATTCGCGACAACTGCGTCGCAAAAAGCATGGACGAAATTGGCGGTCCCGAAACAGGCTTTAGATTACCGGAAGATTTCCCCGCGTGGGACAAAGGTTTCCAACCCATCCCTTTTGAAAAAATCGGTTTGCAACCGGATGCGGACCGCCGGCGGCTGGAACAAAATGCGTTCCCGGTGGAGACCGCCCAAGGTCACAGATGGCTGGGTATGTTCATAAAATAGTCACGAAGTCCGGCGCTCGCGCGGAATCGGGCGTTATAGACTGATTGACAACGAGAAAGTATGGAGAGTATACATGGTGTGTTGTTGTGTGAGAATGTCTTTTGCCGTGCTGGCGACAACCTTTTGCCTGGCGACGTTGACAGGGTGCGGCGCCGGCATTCATGATGCGGTGGCGCGAAGCGACGCAAACACGGTTCGCGCTCTGCTTGAGAAAAGACCTGAACAAATTCACGCCCGGGACAGCAAAAAAAAGACTCCCTTGCACACAGCGGTCACTTACAGGAGAATTGATTTGATGCCCCTTCTCCTTGAGCATGGCGCGGACGTTAACTGCGCGGACATTACGGGAATGACGCCGTTGCATGTGGCGGCTATGCTTGGACGGCCTGAAGAGGCGCAATGGTTGCTGGAGCACGGCGCCGACCCTTTCGTGGAAGACGAATATGGCGACACGCCCCTTCATACGGCGGTCGTATTTGGTCGGGGTCACATCATTAAATTATTGGTGGAGCAGGGGGTTGCGCCCGACCGCCCCAATGGCCGCGGCGAGACGCCTCTTGTTATTGCCGAAAAATTCCGACAGGACAAGGTTGCGCGTTATTTGAAGCATTTGATGAACTGACGCGGGCGCTGCCATAACCCGGTGCAGCGTCATTGCGAGCAACGCGAAGCAATCTCGTTTTCCCAGATTGCCGCGTCGGGCTAACGCTTTCCTCGCGGTGACGATGTTTGCGAACTTCTTGTTCTCGATAATAGAAGATAACTGATATGATGCTAATCAGGCGCCCGCCCTCATGATGGTTCTTCAGGTTGTGTACTTCCTGTTTGATTCGTACCCCAAGCGACATTTACAATAGGCATATGATATAAAGTTTTTGTATCTGCCTGGCAGGGCTCGTTGCGAATTTGCATTTCGGAACGCGCCGGGACTCGCGAAATGCAAATTTGCGTACAATTGCGTTTCCAAAGCACAACTTGGGAACGAGCCGTGGCGAGTGATGACATTCTCTTTGGCAACCTGCTGGACAGTTACAAGTTATTTTAAGTTCTAATGGAGTAATTGATGAAAATATCGGTAGCAGAACTGGTGAACGTTATCCTTGAACAGATGGATGATACGACGGGCAAAGCGCCCACGGAAAAGGCGATGCGTTCGCGCCTTATCAAACAGGGATATAAGCGCCGGGACATTGATTCCGCGTTCAAGTTAATCAACACCCACCTGGCGGAAAGGCCGGTGTTGCAGGAGGCGATGCCTTCGTTGCGGCATCTGGCATTTTTTGAGTCCGCCAAGGTGCAGTCAGACGTGCTTCAGGCCATGACCCGTCTCGAATTGATGGGATTACTTGAGCCGTATGAGCGCGAAATGCTGCTGGAGCGTTTTATCCACTCAGAAGGCCAAGCTGATATGGAAGCGCTTGATTTCGCGTTATCCTATGTCATTGGCACGGGCAGAAATGCCGAAGCGCAGCAGGTCATGTTGAATGTATTCGAGGGATTTTCGCCTACGGTTCATTAAGGGAGAAGCGGACGCGCTTGTGGTGAGGCAGGGAGTTTTCAGGCAATAAACCTGAAATGTTCGGGTTCCCGGTAGTGTCGTGATGAGAGGTAGTCGCGGATTTCATCGCGTGCGCCGGGTGCGCCCACTGCAACGAGTATGATGTATTGACCCGGTGGGGGCAGCTGTTCGGGCGCAATAACGTGTGTTTCGTGTATTTTGCGGCCTATTTTTCGAGGACTAATGTCAACCACGGCCTGCGGTGGGACGGGCCATTCCCGAAGCCATTTTTTCCCAACTTCGCCGGCGCCCCACTGGTAAAAAGGGGCAGGTCTATCTTTGAGGACGGTTTCAAAAAGATAGTGTCGCTTGATGGCGCGAAACGCTTTTTCGCCATATCGCGCGTCGGTCATGGAAAGACGCTTTGTGTGATGCCGCCAATGGACCAAAATACTTGGCGGTTTGGCAAATATGCCGCCCTGGCGCCAAAGACGCAATACGAGGTCATAATCCTCAGGCCATCCAAAATCACAATACCCCCCGGCAGCGTCAAATATCTCGCGGCGCATCATAAATGTGGGGTGTGGCACGGGACACTCGACGAAAAGGTCGCGTTCGATTTCCGTATGGGTGACTAAAGCGTTAATCCAGGCTTCGTAGCGTTTCCTGCCGCTTCCCATGCCGGCGCCAAACATGCGAACACGCGCGCCGCACAGCGCGAGTTCAGGGGTGTCGTCGAACATGGCCGCCTGCGCCTCCAAACGTGTCGGTTCGGAAATATCGTCCGCATCCATGCGCGCCAGCAATTCGCCCGTCGCCCGCTCCGACGCAGTGGAAAGGGCCTCTACAATGCCGCAGCGTTCCCGGTATACGCAAAAGATTCTTGGGTCGTTCGCGGCATAATGGCACAGAATGCGTTGCGATTCATCTGTGGATGCGTCGTCTACTGCGATAAGCTCCCAGTCAGTGAAAGTCTGCCCGATGATGGAGTCCAATGCTTCAGCAAGGGTATTCGCGGCATCGTGAACAGGCATGAGAATGGAAATTCGCGGAGTAGTCATGGTCTTGTACCCTGGTGCTCAAGAGTGAATGTCAGCGCGATGAGAGAATATGGCGGGTAAACACGCGCCGGTTCCGCCGCGAATATGCCTGTTCCTATGGGGCAAACGTTTTGGACGACTGGCGGCTTTTGGAAAGCCCGGCGTGACAGCCTCCATGATTAAAAGGCCTCTTGGGGACAATCAAACTGCTGCAGAAAAGGAAAGACCCTGTCAGTGATAAACGCGCGGGTTTGCCGTAAATTGGCAATGATTGGCTCTACATCGGGCGTGGTCACCGGTTGCCGTCCGAAGATAGCCTTGACTTCCACAAACATCTCGTTGGCGCTGTGCCGGAAGGATTCGATGTTTACATGCAAGTTGCCGGGATGTTCATTGGTTTCGGGAAATACCAATTTTAAGCCGCCTGTGGCGATGGGGCGGTTAAAGTGGGGGGCAATGCGTCCCTGCAGCGAACACGCGTTGTCCAAAAGAAAAACACGGGCATCGTCGTAATGCGTCAGGGCAAAGGTGGATCGTATGGTGGCGGAATGTATAATGACCTGATTTGCGCCCCTGTTTTTCATTACTACGGGGACGGCAATCCGTATTTTTTCCTCAAAATCGCTGAGAGGGATGTCGGACCACTCCTCGACCATCAACACCCGGTCCGGTAAAAAAACAAGCAGTGATTGCGCTTTGCCGCGGCGCGAGTAAAAGCGCGCCTGCATCAAATCGGCCATGTCTATATTATCATAGACGGCGCGCGTTTGAGAGAGGTCGAAATAGAGTTTTTGCAACGCCTGTCGCTTGACGGGCGCCGGCGGATGGATCAACTCCACTGAGAAATGAATGACTCTGTCTTCTGCCTGCATTTGGTTGTCTTGCTTGTGAAAATGGAACTATAACGGAATGTTGCCGCTTGAAAATAATCAGTTAAAAAGTTTCAATGCCGACGTTGTCCAGGAACAAAGCCGACTGGCTGCCAGGAAGCCCTATGTCCGTATTGAAATAAACAAAGCGCAGTGTTGAATTGTTGTCCGAAACCAGAC
>DSBB01000061.1 GCA_011046175.1 Candidatus Hydrogenedentota bacterium
GCCGGAATACGCTCGTCTTCCCCATTATGTTTCAGAAATATCTCCAGCGCCCCACCCGCAAGCGCGCCCGACTGCCACGTCGCCTCGCCCTGGAACATTTCAAGCAGGCTGACCGCCCACGACCACAAGTCCGTTTTGCGACTCAGCCGGTTACCGGCATCTTGTTCGGGCGAACAATAGGCGGGCGTCATGCCGCCCTTGGACACGAAAATCGTGCCGCCCCCCTCCGCCCTGCCGCCAGGCGGCGGTTCATTGGAGTGTTGCCGCGCGCCGGCCAATCCGAAATCGGTTACTTTCAACGTGCCGTCCCGCCACATGAGCGCGTTCAGCGGCTTCACGTCCTGATGAATGACACCGCGCTCATGGGCATAGTGCAGCCCCCATGCGAACTGGATGGCGACATCAAGGATGCGCGCCAGAGCCGCCTCCGCGCCGCCATCATACAGTCGTTCCGCGTGAATCCACTGCGAAAGCGTGCCCGCGTCGGCATATTCAGAAAAAACGCGGGGCACCAGCCCCAATTCGCGCACATAATGACACGCCGCAATATGGGGATGAAGCCCGAGATTCACCCATGTTTCGCACTCATGAACGAAAACCTCCTTTTGTTGTTCTGTGGCAAACACCCCCAGACGGGGCGTCTTTACGGCCATATCCCGCAGCCAGCCCCTGTGCCACACCCTGTACACCCGTCCAAACCCGCCAAGATGAAAATCCTTTTCCACCGCGTCTTCGCCGAAACCCTCCGTAACCGTGCGCACTTCATATAAGTCTAGAATAACATCGCCCGGACGCCACTCGAGCGCGACAGCCTGTTCAGCCTGACGAAGCGCTTCTTCATCAACCTGCAACACGCCGCCTGTCATTGTGCCGCTCGCAAGCGGTTTGGTAAGCATAACGGTCCAGCGGCCGCTGGATTTATCTTTGGGCATTAACATCATCCTTAAACAAGCACAAAGCCGGCTGGACGCGCGGGAGACGCAACACCGGGAAGCCGGGGGGGGATCACTTTTGCCTGTTTATTTCGCCTGCTTATATATGTGCATGTTCCGTCAAAATACCGTTTTCATGGCATCCAGAAACTCACGTCCGTTTTTGAAACGTTCTTTTTCATCATACGCAAGCGCGCAATCCATGACATCACTGAGTCCCGGCGGACAATCGCTCATGAAATCCGCTATGCGGCGAGGTTGCTCTTCAACAACGCTTTTGAAGGGCTCTTGTCCCTTGCGCACGGGGCGCACCGGCTGTCCGGCCAACATATAAAAAATTGTGGCCGCCAATTCAAATACATCCGTGGAGGCCTTTACATACTTATAATTGGTCAGGTGTTCAGGGGCCATGTAAACCGGCGAACCGCAGGTGGTTCCGGTGCGCGAAAGCACTCCCTGAGTGCAGCCTGCGGCGCCAAACGCTTTGGCAAGACCGAAATCGCTCAACTTCGCCGTAATGGTGTTGCTGTGCTGGTCCAACAACACGTTTGACGGCTTCAAATCACGATGAACAATGCCGCGCTGCTTGGTTTTGCCGAACTCGGTGGTGACCACCACCTCCACGTCATGCGCATAGGCCAGTCCTTCCAGCATCTCAATAATCAAGGGAACGGCCGTGACCAGATTTACTTTCCGCTTTCCCTGTTCCATCAAATCCCAGAGGCTGCCGCCGCTGATGTAATCCATTTCAATAAAATGAATGTCGTTCCAAACGCCCGCCGATTCGCTGTGAATAATGTTGGGATGGTCTAACTGCGCGACTATCTCCTTCTCGCGCTCGAACAACAACAACTTTCTTTTCTCCGGCTTGCGCGTCTGGAGCATGGTTTTCACGGCGACTGTTTTCCCGTCGCGGACACGACGCGCTTTGTAAACGACGCCATAACCGCCTTCGCCCAGCACTTCGAGGTCCGTGTAGCCATGAATCTGCGGGTCGGCGCCTTGCTGCCCTTGGGCCTGCAAATACTCGCGCAGCAACTCCTCCAACACTTTGCCCGGGTTCTGGTCCGCCTGCTCATGTTGAGCGCGACTCATGCGTATTCTTTCTTTTCTGTATTCCTCCGGCACCTCCACTTCAACATCCGTTGCCCGGCACCGCGGGCAAATGTAAGAACCATTGATAAATTCGCACCCCTCTTTGTCTTCCACCGGTATCTCTACGCCGCAATCCACGCAAACGACAGGATAGTCAATATGAATAATCATCGCCGTGCTTCCCACATCTATCCTGTCGCCGTCATGCAGCGCAAGCGCCGGCGGCGCGTTCTCGCCACCCTTGTCACGACCGTTGTAAATGAGACGACCGTTGACCCGCGTGCCGTTGAGGCTGCCAAGATCCCGAATCAATACGTTGGAATAATTGACCTCAATGAACAGATGGTGTCGCGACAACGTCTTGTCGCCCTTTATGGATAGCGTGCAGTCGCCGGCGCGTCCCACCATGAACGTGTCCTGTTCATGAAAATAAAACCGCTGCCCTGCAAATGGACCCGCAACGATTTCAACATAAACCTTGTTCTCATCCATACGGCGCTCTCCAATTTGTTCTTGCTTAATTTCCTTGAAACTTCCGCCTCGGCATCATTATAAATCCCCGGCATTGATTGGCAACAATGAATATCCAATCGTGTCACGCACCAAAACCTCGCCGGAGCCGCCTTTCTCCGGTGGCCGCGGCAACACATCCACCGTCACCGCGGTAATGTTGTCTTTGCCGCCCGCGTTGTTCGCCGCCGCAATTAGACTTTCACACGCCGATTCAACAAAATCGCTCCCGGCCAGTATCCTGCCAATCTCGACATCCGCCAACATGCCCGTCAAACCGTCCGTGCAAAAAAGCAATCGGTCGCCGGAACACAACGGCAACAATGCCGTACCGGCGGGCGGACAATCCGCCATGCCGATATGCCGCGTAAGGATGTGCCGCGCAGGATGGCTGGCGAGTTGGCTCCGTTCAATATGTCCGGACTGATAAAGCATGTTCGCCAATGTGTGGTCTTCCGTAAGTCGCTCCAAACAACCAGCCCGCAGCAAGTATGCGCGACTGTCGCCCAGATGGGACACCGCCATTTTCCCATCCCCCACATAAAAACCCGCAACAACCGTGGCGCCCAAGCCTTTTGCGGCAGGCTGATGGCTCGTCTTCTCGAGCAACAATGTCTTGACCGCGTCAATCATTTTGCCAAGAGCCAACGCCTTGCCGACGCTTTCTTCTTCGCCCCGACAGGCCAAGCGACGGCATTCTTCCAGCAACTTCAAGGGCAATGTCTGCACGGTAACGGCCGAAGCCAACGCTCCGGCGCAAGCGCCGCCCATGCCGTCGCTCACAATAAACAACCCCTGCTCTTCCGAAATATAAAAAGCATCCTCAAGCGTGAAGCGTTGCAGTCCGACATCCGCCAGACCGTACGCGCACAGTTGAAAAGTTTCCTCTCCTAAAGGCATGCAATCGTTCCTGAACTACTTTAAGACTGCTACATACAATTATCTTTTCCCATAACCTTACTACATATTCGACCCTCACAACAACCTTGAAAAGATACGCCGACCTGCGGGATAATTTCCGTGGCCCCGCGATATGGCGGCCCGTAGACATATAACGCAGGCATCGTGATACTATAGCCGTCGGTTTAATGCGGCTGTTATCCGCCTATTGATTCCGCCATTGGGTGTTTTCCCGGCATGCGGAACCAAGAAAGGGCAAAACGCCGTTGAACAGGACCTTTGCGATATCCGATTTCACATTGTGTTCCTGACGCTCAAATGATTTGGTGTTGCGTCTTATTTACAAAACACCGTTATTATCAAAAAGAAGTGTAACTGTCTGGCAGGCATAACAAGTTGAAGCCGTTGTATGCGCAAAAGCAACCGTCATTCCCGCGAAAGCGGGAATCCAGAAAGCGGCTGATACGTTGTAAGTATGGCGCACGATTCCCGCTTTCGCGGGAATGACGGGAAACATCAAGTCAATGTGTATTACTTGGGTTGTGGGCAAC
>DSBB01000439.1 GCA_011046175.1 Candidatus Hydrogenedentota bacterium
CCCCTTATGTTATGAAGCATTCCGGGCAACGCATGGTTCTGTGAAATAAAGGCCCCCGAAAACACGCATCATGAATGTCAATCAACGGCGCGTTTGGTCGCATAGAAGCCTTCCAGTGAATTCCAAACATCTTCGCTTTCGCCCCTCGCCACGGGCGCCGGAGGCAGTGAGGCGAGGAAGGTGCGCCCATAGTATTTGGAGATGATGCGGCTGTCAAGGATGACCACGGCGCCCCAATCGGTGCGCCGCCGGATCAGCCGTCCGAATCCTTGGCGGAGCTTAATGACCGCCTGCGGCACGGAGTATTGCATGAAGGCGTTGCCGCCGGCTTGTTCGATCGCCTGCGCGCGCGCCTCAAGAACGGGTTCCGAGGGCACCCGGAACGGAAGGCGCGTTACGATGACGCATTGAAGCGCGTCGCCCGCAACATCCACGCCTTCCCAGAAGCTGTCGGTGGCAAACAGAACGCTGGACGGGTCCCTCCGGAATTCATCCAGCAGTTGGGAGCGCGTGGCTTTCCCTTGGCAAAGCGGCGTAATGCCTTGCGCGCGCAATTCGTCCTCGAGGTTCTTGTAGGCGTGATCAAGCGCGTAAAAAGAAGTGAACAAAACAAAGGCGTGTCCCTTGGTAATGGCAAGGATGCGCCGTATGCTTTTTTCGGACGCCTCGAGGAACTCCGGTGATGCCGGTGTTGGCCCGTCGGTCGGGATGCAGAGCATGGCCTGGCTGGAAAAATCGAAGGGCGAGTCCAGCAGAAACGAGCATACCCGGGCATCGTCAATAAGAGTAAGGCCGACGCGGTTTTTGAAGTAGGAAAATTCTTTTTTCACCGCCAGCGTTGCCGAGGTCATGATGACTGTGTCCAATTTTTTGTAAACCCATTCCGCGAGTGGTTCTCCCACCGCCAGGGGACAACGCGCGACCCGGACGGCACTTTCATATTTGGCGTCTATTTCAATCCAGCGCACTGTGTTGTCTGCGATTGTGTCCCGGGTGGCTTCGGCCAGCGTGTCGGCGATCAACTGCAACCGCCGGATGGCGGCGGCTAATTCCATGATTTCCGTTAAAACGGGGGATTCTTCCCCGGGTTCATACGGTTTGATGGCGGTCAGTTTTTCGAGCAGCTTTTCGCACAACCGTATCAGGGCGCGTGTGCTGCCTGCCGCAGGCATGATTACCTCTTCATGCAATTCGCGCAGTTCGGGCTGTGCCAATATCTCGGGAGTCAACCGCCACTTTATCTCACGGCCGATTTGTCGGGCCGCTTCTGCTGTGTATTCCCGCAACCCTGTAAAAGCGTCGTCAAGAGCATCCATAGTCAACAGGAGCGCCGGACGCAGTTGGTTGTCAATAAACGCGACAAGCGCTTCGTATTCGTCTGCGGTAACCTGGGGGCAATTGCGCATAAGTTTCAGTTTCAAATATGGAATGAGTCCCCGCTCATTTTCCATTTCAATACGCAGCAGGCGTTCCAGCGTTTTGTGAGTGGCCGCGCGTGTGGCGCTTACGCCGAAGTATTCCGTTGCGGCGTCTTCGATGCTGTGCGCTTCATCAAAAATTGCGCGGGCATATTGCGGCAGCACCGCCGCGCCTGTGAAGTCCCCCAGCTCCTTTTTAACCGCCACGTCGGCAAAAAGCATGTGGTGGTTTACCACGAGCAAATCCGCCCGCGCCATCTCCTTGCGCGCCGCCATGAAAAAACAGGACTGAAAATGACGGCAGTTGCCGCCCACACACATATCCGCTTCGCAATTCACCTTTTCCCACACGGCGCGGTCCGGCACAAAATGCAGGTCGGAAAGGCTTCCGTCACGGGTCGCTTCAGCCCAAACGCTCAAGGCGCGCAGTTGCGCCGCGCCGGTCGCGTCATCAAAAAGTGAAATTTCAGCGAATGCGTGGTCCAATTTGCGACGGCACAGATAATTGTTTCTGCCTTTGACCAAGCACGCCTGAAAAGATTGTTCGAGGCATCTTTGCAGTAAAGGCAGATCATGGCCAATAATTTGCTCCTGCAGGTTGATGGTGCGCGTTGAAACGACAATCCGTTCCTTGTTTTTCAGCGCCCATTCCAAGGCGGGCAGCAGGTATGCCATTGTTTTGCCCACACCCGTGGGCGCTTCAATGACGGCGATGCTGTCGTTGTTGAACGCCGCAACGATGGCGTCCATCATTTGCAGTTGTTGGGGGCGGACTTCAAAATTGCCGATATTTTTGGCCAGTTCGCCGTTGGCGGCAAACGCCTGCTCGAGTTCACGCGCCTTGAGCAATTCCCTTTTTCTGGGGGTGAAAGGTTCGACGACGACATAGATGCGCGTCGCGTCGTTATCAACAATATATACGCCATGGCCATGCGCGCTGTAAATGGCCGCAAGTTCGAGATCGGCGTCACTGGGCGCGAGATTGCCGGAGGGGTGATTGTGCAGCACCACCTCGCGCAGGTCCAGCTGCGAGAACAAGGCGGGCACGGCTTGCGCGTGTCCCCGCGCCAGTACGCGGATTTCTGCGACCAGGCCGTTTGTGTCCAGCGTCCCCGCAAAGAACACTTCACAGCCATTGGCGGCGACAATCTCGCGCTGCAAGTCCTCAGCGGCGGCGCGACGTATTCTGTTCAATATGGGTTCGCCGGTGGGCATGGTGTGCTGCATTTCCCTGTAGCTGGAGTAAAGTCAGGCGCGGGGATGAAAGGTTTTGTGCGCATTGGAAAGCCGTTCCGCGCTGACATGGGTGTAAATCTGCGTCGTTCCGATGTCGGCGTGTCCCAGCATTTCCTGGACGGCGCGCAGGTCCGCGCCATTATCGAGCAGGTGCGTGGCGAAGGAATGGCGAAGCGAGTGGGGCGTGACGTTCTGTTTGATATTGGCGTCACGGGCGTATCTCTTTACCATCCGCCACACAGTCGTCCGGCTGAGTCGCTTGCCTGATGCGCCTATAAACACTGCGTCGTCCCGTTTTGCCCAGCGCATGCGCAACGGCATCCATGCATGTAGTTTTTCCAGTGCCCGTTTTCCCAGCGGAACAAGCCTGAATTTGGCGCCCTTGCCTTTGACGCGCACGGTTGCTTCTTCGAGATTGATATTTTTTACGGGCAACGCTGCCAGTTCTGATATGCGCAGACCGCAGGCGTAAAACATTTCCAGCATAGCGCTGTCCCGAACGCCTTCTGGGGTGGCGCTGTCCGCCGCGGCAATCAAGCGTTCCACTTCCGCGCTTGACAAGCAGCGCGGTAATTTGCGCAACAGGTGCGGCGCTTCAGCCATTTCCGTTATATCAGTTTCGCAGAATCCCTCCTCAACCAGAAAACGATGGAAACGGCGCACAGCGCTTAAATGGCGCGCTATCGAGCGCGGCGACATGCCGGCGGCGCGCAGCATGGACAGGTGATCGACAACGTCTTCAAAGACAATGTCGCCCGGGAGGAAAATGTCCTGTTCGGCAAGATTGTCAAGATATCGCCTTATGTCGGCGGAATAGGCCGACAGTGTTTTTTCTGAAAGTCCCGCTTCAAAAACCGCCGATTCCATGAATCGGTCAAAAGCAATGCGCAAGGCAAATAAATCGTCCGGCATCAGCGCTTTCCTCAAAGACACCGCCCCGGCGCCGCGTATGCGCGACACCGGGGCGTTTAATTTGCAATGTTACTTGTTAGCCTACTTGTCGTCAACCACGGTGATCTTGAATTCGGCGCGACGGTTCAGTTTGCGATTCGCAGGCGTGTCATTCGACACTGCGGGAAGGGTCAAGCCGTAGCTGACCGTCTCGATGCGACCGGAGTCAATGCCGTTTTCAACCATGTATTTCTTGACGGCGTCCGCGCGTCGCTGGCCAAGACCCATGTTGTAATCAGCCGGACCCACGTTGCAGGTATGGCCTTCGATGACAACCGTATCTTTGGCGTGTTTCTTCATTTCCGCAATCAGTTTGTCAACTTCCGCTTTACCTTCTGGCTTTAACACGGCCTTGTCGAAATCGAACAGGACGTTGTTAAGC
>DSBB01000332.1 GCA_011046175.1 Candidatus Hydrogenedentota bacterium
GCCTGTTGAAGGGGAAGTCGGCGAAGGAGAAGGCGAAGGGGAGCCTGTTGAAGGGGAAGTCGGCGAAGGAGAAGGCGAAGGGGAGCCTGTTGAAGGGGAAGTCGGCGAAGGAGAAGGCGAAGGAGAACCTGTTGAAGGGGAAAGCGAGGGCGAAGACGAAGGAGAAGGAGGAGAAGGAGAAACAGAACCCGAGGGCGAAGAGGAAGGAGAAGAGGAAGGCGAACCCGAGGGCGAAGACGAAGGAGAACAACATGAGGGCGAGATCGGTGAGGACAGCGCCGTCATCACGTGTATTGTCCGTGACGCCGAGACTGAAGCGCCGATCAACAACGCAACCATACGCATTGTCCCCGAAGTCGCCGCCGCAAACAACAGCGGCAACGGCGTCTACATTCTGTCAGATTTGCCCGCAGGATACTATTCCATCACGGTGTCGGCCCCCGGGTATTATGCCGACAGACACGCTGTCGTTGTCGAGGACGGCGAGAAGGCGGATTTATTTGTGGGTCTGTTGCCGATTCCCGCATCCGAGGGGGAAAACGAAGAACCGCCTGCCGGAGATGAAGGGGAAATGATTGAGGGCGAGGCGGCCCCGCCCCGCTGGTGCCGCGGCTGTAATTGCGACACTGCCGCCCCGGAAAATACGAGACGCATCTGGGGCGACTGGCTGCTCGTTGGCCTTGGCCTGCTTGTGCTGCGTTGTCTGCGACGGTGTTGACGCACAAGCGCAACAAAGCCTGCGCGCTGCGTCAGGCGGCGGGCAGATAAATGGAGAAGGTGCTGCCGACGCCGGGCGCGCTTTCGACGGTGACGCGCCCGCCGTGGGCGGTAATGACGTGGTTTACAATGGACAGACCGAGGCCGGTTCCCCCGAGGGCGCGGCTGCGCGCCTTGTCCACGCGATAGAAACGTTCGAACAGCCGCGGAAGATGCTCCGCGGCCACGCCGCATCCGTGGTCTTCCACTTGGATCACCACCTCGTCCTGAAGTCCGGCGCGTACGGTTACGTCGCTGCCCGCGGGACTGTACTTGATGGCGTTGTCAATGAGGTTTGCCACGGCCTGTTCAAGGAGGGGCGGATTGATGCGCGCCGTTACGGACGGGTCGCAGTGCAGGCGGACCTGGATGTCTTTGGCTCCCGCCTTTTTGGAACACAGCTGCAAGGCGGCCTCGAGCGTGTCGCGGATGCCGGTGACCTCCACCTCGATGCTTTTTTTCTCCTCACCTTCCTCGATATGCGACAAGGTGAGCAGGTCGCCGAGAATCGCGTTAAGCCGATCGCTCTGCTTCGCCACGATTTCGAGGAACCGACGCGCGTCTTCGGACGTGTCAATCGCCCCGTCGAGAAGGGTTTCGACAAACCCTTTGATGGAGGTGATGGGCGTGCGCAATTCATGGGATACGTTTGCCACAAAATCGCGGCGCACCTGTTCAAGCCGGCGCAGACGGGTAACGTCGTTAAGCACAACCACGGCGCCAATGCCTTTCCCGTGGGCGTCGCGAAGCACGCTGCCATGCACCTGCAGGATGCGTCCGCTCTGGCTGAGATTGCCGAATTCGCTTTCCTTGGGTTTGGAGCTGTTCAGAATTTGGGTGATGAACTGGGCGAGCGGCGTGTTCGGCGCAATATCGCGCAGATGCGCGTTTTGCGCCTTTTCAAAGTCAATGCCGGTGAGTCGCGCCGCCGCCTCGTTGAAAGTCATGATGCGTCCCTGATTGTCCACGGCGAGCACGCCTTCAACCATGCTGGAAAGCACCGCCTCCTGCTGGTTGCGTTCCTTGGTAACGGCGCGCAGGCGCTCATCCAGCTGCGCGGCCATGTCGTTTAATGAGTCCGATAAGGCCGCCATTTCAGACAGGCGGGGCGGTTCGAGCGGTTCTGTGAAGTCGCCCCGCGAAAACCGACGCACCCCTTGGATTGTGCGCTGCACGGAACGGTTGATGGTCCAGGACACCACCATGCTCACGGCCAGGGTAAACACCGCCACGACGGCGGCGGCCGCCATGATTCGCATGCGAATGCGCCGCACGGCGGCGCTCAATTGATCAAAAGGCAGCGCCACCCGCACGACACCCAGCAGGGTTTCATTATCGCGAACAGCAACCGCATGATACAGCATGTCCACGCCCAGCGTGGCGCTGAACCGGACGGCCCGTCCCCGGCCATGTTGCAGCGCCTCGAGCACTTCTTCGCGTTCAGCGTGATTGTCCATGGACGCCGTGTCGTGTTCCGAGTCCGCGACAACGCTCCCATCAGGCAGAATTACCGTAATGCGCGTGTTTTGCCCCTCCACGGCGTCGCGGCAAAATGCGTTCAATGCGTCGTGGCCGCCGGACCGCAGAAAATCGCGGCCCGCGCAGACGAGGATTTGCGCGTAGGCGTCCAGTTCCTGGGCGACCCGTTGGTGGTAAATCTCCTGAAACGCTTCCGCGGAAAACAGCGCTATTGCGCCGAGTGTTGCCATCGCCACAAGTAGACAGGTGAAGAAGACGAAGCTTGCTATGGAGATTCTAGGCACCGGCCGCATCCTGTTCCACGAACTTGTAGCCGACGCCGCGCACAGTTTTGATATAGTCTCCGGCGTCGCCCAGTTTTTTGCGCAGCCCGGCAATCTGCACGTCCACTGCGCGCTCGGTCACCGCGTAGTGTTCGCCCCGTATGGCGTCCACAATACGGTATCGTGTAAACACCCATCCCGGACGCCGCGCCAGCAGGTGCAGTATGGCAAATTCGGAATAGGTCAGATCAATCGTTTGCCCCCGATAAACGACCTCGTGCCGGCCCGGGTGGATGGTCAAATCGTCAAAAGTCAGTATGGCGTCTTCATTTGCCATGCCGCGCCGGTTTCGCCGCAGCACGGCGCGTATGCGGGCAACGAGCACGCGCGGACTGAACGGTTTGGTCACGTAATCATCCGCGCCAAGTTCAAGCCCCGCCACAATATCCGACTCCTCCCCTTTGGCGGTTAACATCACAATCGGTATGACTGCGGTTTCCGGGTCGCGTTTCAACCGGCGGCAGACTTCGAGGCCGTCCAGCTCGGGCAGCATCAAGTCGAGCAGAATGAGATGCGGCGGGTCGTCGTCAACGCACTGCAACGCCTTCTCGCCGCTCATGGCGCGGGTAACCTGATAGCCCTCCTTGTTCAGGTTGTAAGAGACGAGTTCGAGGATATCCTCCTCATCTTCCACCACAAGTATATGTGTTTTCGGAGCTTTGGTCACCGCCTGTTTCCCTTGTGTTTGTCCGTACAGGACGCACTTATTATACAATGAAGCGCAAGAAATTGCATTCACCCGCGTCCGGGTAGTAGGCTTGTTGCAATAGCGTCAGTTATTACGCCATTGCGGCAATTGTACTCGGGTTGTGTTGTTTTTGTGTAACGTTTCCATAAAGAAAGTGTAAGCGCACATTATGGGAGGAATATGATGCTGACAGGAATTAATCAATGGGCTTTTCCCGACGACATGCTGACAGCGTCGGCAATGGCCATTGCGGCGCGCCTCGGCTTTCAATCCTTCGAGATTTGTGTGGGCGAGTCTGGACCCACGTCGCTTGCCGCCACAGAATCAGACATTACGGCGTTGCGGCGCGAAGCGGACAAGCTTGGCCTTTCGTTGCGCACGGTGGGCACGGGATTGGGCTGGCAATACCCCATGACATCGCCGGACGTTGAACTGCGCGCGAAAGGGGCGGACGCGACCGTCAAAGCGCTGCAAATCGCGAAATGGCTGGGCGCTCACACCCTGTTGGTGGTTCCCGGCATCGTATCGCCGGAAATCTCCTACGAGGCGGCGCTGGAAAACGCGCTCACGGCGACACAGGAACTGACGCCCGCGGCGGAGAAGGCGGGCGTAACGCTTGGCATTGAAAATGTCTGGAACAAGTTTTTGTTGAGTCCGGTCGAGATGCGCGACTTCATTGATCAATGCGAAAGCGAATACGTGGGCGCGTACATTGACACGGGCAACATCATCCTGTAC
>DSBB01000286.1 GCA_011046175.1 Candidatus Hydrogenedentota bacterium
AAATAGTCCGCCGACATGGCGCCCGCGTCCGTGCCGCCCACGTAATGCAGGGCATAGTTCGCCAGCACGGCCACGGGTGTTCCGTCGGGACGTTTCACGGCGATGAACGGCGTTGCCGGGTCGGTCGGCCCCGCCGGCTCAATCAGGTCCTCGCTCGCGCGGGGCGGATTCATGCGCACCTTGTCGGTGGTCTCGCCGAAGGGATTGGCGGGAATGCCGCCCGGCTTCATGAACCAGCGTCTGTTGAACACCTCGTCGGGCACGGCGCCCGCGCCCGATGCGATAAGCGCGGGGGCAAGCCGCTGATGCGCCTCGCGCGCCGCCTCAACAATGCCCGATGTCATCATCTCGGCATAACCGGGAACAGGGTCGCTCTGAAACACATGCGCCGATGTCGGCGCGGTGTGGGTGTGGGTGGCGGCCATCATCATGTTTTCCACGGGGATGCCGACGGCTTCATGAATGCGCGCCTTGGCGGCGTCGAACACCTCGCGCAGCACCATGCAGCTGTCCACCATGACGAACACCAGCTGATTCTCGCCGTCGTCCAATACAAGGCAGCGCGCATACAGGGGATCATGCGCGTGGGTGGCCGCGCGATCATGGAAATGTCCCGCAAGGGAAACGCCCGGTTCGGGCGTGATGTCGCGCATGGCCGCGCCCGCGCGGAACACGCGCCGCGTGCCTTCGGCAACGGCAAACGCGCCGCCCGCCGCGAGTCCGCCGCACACGCCCAAGAATGTCCGGCGCGACACGCTTTTCTTTGTTTCGTGCGTCATGGGTAACCATATCCTTCTACCGGTTGCATACTCGCGTCTTCGCTACTCATGAAATTATATCATAGGCGGCGTAAAACAAGAGCCGTGGGTGATAGCGCCCGGCATGTTTCCCATCATCTGCGTGTCCGCTGTACCGACAAGAAGGAGCGTCATTGCCAGGGTTAGCCCAGAAATCGCACAGAAACAAGATGCGCCTTTCTTTCTATCAGCGAAGGCGTGCTATAATGAGACGCACTGCCGGTGCGTATTGACGCCTCATCCGAACGGATTATAATAAACGCAAAGTTTGCCCAATATAATTTATGCAGACTTGGATGTTTTACTGAAAAACTTTGCGCAATATGGTTAATCGTTGGGTAGTATTGTGGATACTGACAAAGCCTTAAAAAAACTGCTTGGCAAGTCGAAGAATATCGGCTTCCATGAATTCACAGCCGTTATTGAGGCGTTTGGTTTTTCGCTTTCTCGTCGCAAGGGAAGCCATCATATTTTCAGGCATAAGGACATCCCCGCACTGATAAATGTTCAGAACTTCAAAGGGCAAGCCAAGCCCTATCAGATAGCGCAATTTCTTGCGTTGGTTGAACAGTACAACCTCGCAATACAGGAGGATGAACAGTGAAGGATTATCACATCAACATCTTTTACAGCGACGCGGACAAGGGATATGTCGCCGACATACCGGATTTGCGTTTCTGTTCCGCTTTTGGCGAAACTCAGGAGGAGGCGTTGCGTGAGGCTTTGATCGCCAAAGAAGCGTGGTTGCAGGCCGCCCGCGAATCTGGAAAACCCATACCCCGGCCAAGTTATCATCCAGCCATATACCGGGTGGCTTCCTGAGCGGCTACGCCACCAACGTAAAACAGCATTCTGTGTTCTGGAACGGTGATGCAGTAGAATCGAGGGCATGACGCCGGGCAAGAAAGACTCTGCGCGCGCAGGCCGAAAAGTCATTGGCTTGTATGCAGTGTTAATGTTTTTCGGGCGGCGCATTGTATTTGTCTGCGCAGACTGGTTGATCCTGTATGCTGCGGGCTGTATAATGTATGCAGGAGGTAACGCTTATGCCGTTATTACAAGTTCGCGGATGTCCCGAAGATTTATACCGGAAAGTTTCCCAGGTTGCCCGTCGTCAGAATCGCACGATTGCGCAGCAGGTGGTCGTGTTGCTGGAAAAGGGGCTGGGGCTGGAGGAATCCAACATGGAGCGGCGGCAACGGCTGCTTGGCGCCATGGCAAGCCGACGCATAGCCGACAAGGCCAAGGCGCTTGATCCTGTCGCGCTTATTCGGGAGGACAGGGACCGATGATTGCCGTGCTGGATGTGAGCGCGGCGGTGGAGATTATCCTTCAACGGGAAAAGAAGGACCTGTTCATCGGCTGCGTCAAACAGGCGTCGTGGGTGATAGCGCCCGGCCGGTATATCGCCGAGCTTTCAAACGTGTTCTGGAAATACCACAAGGCAAAGGCGATTTCACGCGCAGACTGCTTCGCTTTCGTAGAGGACGGGATTAACCTGATAGATGACTTTGTTGAAGAGGGCGACCTTTGGAAAGAGGCGCTCAGCGAAGGGTGCAAGAATAACCATTCCGTCTATGACATGCACTATGCGATTCTGGCGCGGCGGAACAACGGTGTTTTGCTGACAAACGATAGGGCGCTGTCCAAAATTTGCGCAAAGATGAAAATCGAGACATGCCATTAACGCCCGATTTGTGTGCCGCCTCTGCGACCCATTAGGCCAAGGATAAACCATTACTATACGAACAGTCAGTAAGACAATGACCATTACCCCTTAAAAGGGGGACACCAATGACACAGGACTATACAGACAGCGGAAGCATTCAGCGCACGTTTGTGCAGACGGCGCAGGCGGCGCTGCCTGAACTCGACCAGTGGTCTCAGATTACCAAAGCGGAAGTGGACATGGTCGCGGACATGACGCGCCGCAATGAGTTGTCCGGCGGGACGCCGGTGGTGCGGGACTTTGAACAGCGCTGGGCGGCATGGATCGGGTCGCGGTTCGCCGTAACGGTGATGAACGGCACGTCGGCGTTGTACTCGGCGTATTTCGGGCTGGGCGTCGGTCCCGGCGACGAGGTGATTTGCCCGGTGAACACGTGGATATGCACCATTGCCCCGGCGATGCTGCTGGGCGCGAAACCGGTGTTCTGCGACGTTGACCCCGAATCACTGTTGATTGATCCGGACGACGCGCGGCGGCGCATCACGCCGAATACACGCTGTATTGTGCCCGTTCATCTGTGGGGCAATGTGTGCGACATGGACGCCGCGCTCGCGCTGGGTCGGGAACAGGGCATCCCGATTCTTGAGGACTGCTCCCACGCTCACGGCGCGAAATACAAAGGCCGGATGTGCGGTTCGCTGGGCGCGGCGGGCTGCTGGAGTTTTCAGGGCTCCAAGCCCATCAGCGCGGGCGAGGGCGGCATCCTGACCACGGACGACGTGGACCTGTTCGAGCGCGCCTGTCTCGTCGGGCAGGTGAACCGCATTGCGGGCATTGATCTGGTGGGCGCGAAATACGCCGAGTTGCAGCCGCTCGGGCTGGGCATGAAATTCCGGGCGCATCCGCTGGGCATCGGCATTGCGTCGGCACAGCTGGACAAACTCGAAGAACTCAACCGGCGGCGCGGCGCGTACATCGCCGAGGTGGAAGCGGGACTCAAGGACATCCCCGGGCTGCGTCCCTGCCGCGTGTATGACGGCGCAGAGCGCGGCGGCTTTTACGGGTTCCCCGTGCTGCACGATCCGGATGTCATGGGCAAATCCACGGAAGCGTTCGTGGCGGCGGCGGCGGCGCTCGGGCTGAACCTCGGACGCAAGCGCTACCCGAACCTGCACGAGTTGCCGCTGTTTCAGAAAGGCTTCGACCTGTTCACCCGCAACCGCGGCCCGTTGTGTCCCGAAAACGGATACACCGGCTACAAGCCCGGCGATTTCCCCAAGGCCGAACTCGCGGCGGAACGCGCCCTGTTCCTGCCGGAATTGAGCGACCCCGTCGCCAACGCCGCCGGCGTCATCCTCGAAACGTTACAGACTGCCGCAGGCTGAAAATTGTTTTCGCAGTAAGTGTAAAGAGAAATGATCTGATTGTGTTCCCAAAAGCGAAGAGGATGTCTCAAAACTCTGCGCTTACAAAA
>DSBB01000531.1 GCA_011046175.1 Candidatus Hydrogenedentota bacterium
CTCAACACCACCACAACCGGCGCCGCCGGATTCCTGGCCGGTGATGCGAACAGCGCCATTGAATTGGTTTACGGCGGCGCGGACGTTTTCTACCCGTTGAGTCATCTTGGAACCCTGGGAGCGGAATAAGAATCATGGGCGGGGTGAAACCATACGCGAAAGCGTGATATACTGCGTCCGTGGACAGAAGGGGCGTGCGGCTGTGCCGAGACGGCAATCCCGCGTCACATACTCACTTATCCCCGAACATCGCAATTATCTGAACAGGCAGACTATGCCTCAAACGAGAAGGATTTCAGTATGGCTTTCCCCATGGATGTAAGCAAGTATCAACCAGTTGCAATTGACCCTTTTGAAGAGGAACTCACACCCGAGAAACGCGAACATCTATTGACAAATATTCAGGTAATGCGTGATGCGATTGTCTTTTTTACCGCTGTGGCCGGAGCAAAAGGGCTCGGCGGGCATACCGGCGGCGCATACAGCATAGTACCCGAAGCGCTGATCGCCGACGCTTTCATGAAAGGCAGCAATCGGTTCTATCCCGTGCATTTTGACGAAGCCGGCCATCGTGTTGCGTTGCAATACGCGCTGGCCGCTTTTAACGGTGAAATGCCCATGGAAAAACTGCTTGAATACCGCGAAGCCGACCAGGGACTTTACGGTCACCCGGAAATAGACAGAAGCCTGGGCATCAAGTTCGCGTCGGGCAGGCTGGGTCATTTGTGGCCTTTCGCGAACGGCGTGGCCAAGGCCCATCCCGGCAAAGTGGTGTTCCTCCTCGGTTCCGACGGTTCGCAAATGGAAGGCGACGACGCGGAAGCGGCCCGCTTTGCCGTGGCGCAACGGTTAAACATCAAGTTGCTGGTTGATGACAACGACGTTACCATAAGCGGCCATCCGTCAGACTATCTTCCCGGTTACGACATAGCGAGAACCCTTTCCGGACATGGGCTGCGCGTGGACACGGGGGAAGGCGAGGACTTTGACAGACTGTATGCGCGCATGGCCGCGGCGGCGCGTGAGAACGGACCGGTTGCTTTGGTTAATAAACGCAAGATGGCCCCCGGTGTGCCCGGACTCGAGGGCAGTCATGCCGGACATGACGTAATTAAAAAGGAACTGGCGCTTGAATATCTGAAGATGCATGGTTTGGATGACGCCGCCGCCTGCCTGGCGTCTGTTAAGAAAGCCGGCGGCGCGGCGCAATTCCGCGGCTGCACCAAGGAAACCGCCAGTAATCGCTCCGAATTCGGCAGAATTGTAAGCGGGATTCTTGACGGGATGTCCGAGGCGGAGCGTGTGGACAAGGTGCTGGTGGTGGATTCCGACCTGGAAGGTTCCACAGGGCTTAAAGGCATCCGGCAAACCCATCCGGAGGTATGCGTCAACGGCGGCGTACAGGAAAGAGGCAACTTTTCGGCTGCCGCCGGATTCGGATTCGACTCCAAGCGGCAGGGTGTCTTCAGCACCTTTTCCGCCTTCCTGGAAATGATCATTTCGGAACTGACCATGGCGCGGCTCAACGAGGCGAACGCACTGTGCCATTTTTCACACGCGGGCATAGATGATATGGCGGACAATACCTGTCACTACGGCATCAATATCATGTTGGCCGACTGCGGCATCGCGGAAGACGATAAGACCGGTTTATATTTTCCAGCCGACGCATTGCAGTTGAAAAGCCTTGTCGAGCGGATATGGAACGAACCGGGCATTCGTTTTGTGTTTACATTGCGCAGCGTTACGCCATTTATTTGCCGCGAAGATGGAAGCCGCATGTACGACGGTGAATATCAATTCGAGCCGGGCAAGGATGAAATCATTCGCAAGGGAACGGCGGGATATGTAGTCTCTTATGGCGATATGCTGTGTCGCAGCCTTGACGCAGTGGAACGTATCCGTGAAACCGGCGTGGACGTCGGTCTGGTAAACAAACCCACACTGAATAGGGTGGACGAGTCCATGATGCGCGAATTGGGGGCTGCGCCTTTCGTCCTGGTGGTGGAAAGTCAAAACATAAAGACAGGATTGGGAAGCCGTTTCGGCACCTGGCTGCTCGAGCGCGGTTTCGCCCCGAAATACGCCGCCATGGGCGTTGGCAAGCCCGGGCACGGAGGTCTTGGCGAGCACATGTATCATCAGGGAATTGATCCGGACAGCATTCTTGCGAAAATAAGCCGCCTGGCAAAATGATCGGACGCAGAAAACGTTCCCGGCGGCGCGCGGCTTTGGCACTAAAGGGGGCGTAGCCCGACCCCCCCGGTGAAATATTCGGGTTAACGCTTTCCGTCATTCGCGCGAAGCGGGAATCCAGAAAATGCTTGGCGTACTTGGACGCTTGGGAAAAAGAAATGGTGCCCGAGGCGAGACTTGAACTCGCACCCCATTTCTGGGACTAGATCCTTAGTCTAGCGTGTCTGCCAATTCCACCACCCGGGCACATCCGAGGGGATTTTTATTGTATATAAAAAACGGCAAAAGAATCAAATTGCCTGTAAAATCAGGTGTCGAGCGTCAACAAGACGCCTGTTACGAATTGGTAAAACGGCGGGAACACGCGCGTCTATGGTACACTGATTACCGGACATGAACAGGGCGGGCGGGAACGACACGCCCTGATGTGTTGCGCAACGATTGTTGTGGCAAACCGCTTCCCGTGGCAACGGCGGGAAACCTGCCGGCCTTTATGGAAATGCATAATTGTGGAGAACGCCGCAGATTGCCCCAAACCGCCTTACTCCATGTATTTGTATGATTGTCGTCAATGATGCTGTCGGTAAATAAAAAATACCTCCCCCCGTTACTGTGGGTGTGCGTAATGGTAGGTTGCGCATGTGCCTGGTCTTTCCACTTAACTTCTTTTCTTGACGCCAAGGGCGCCGTGTTGGCGGGGGGGATGATGCTTGGCGCGTTGTTGCAATGGCGCGCCGGCGCTTTGTCGGTGGGAGGATTCCGACATTTCTTGCCCTTATGGCTGGGTCTGATTTTTTGGACCGTATCGGGCTTTTTTACCGCACGCGTCTTATCTTTCCACATTGAAAAAGCGGCTTTTGTTGCGTTGGCGCTGTTTGCCGCGTCTGTTGCGTCTGACGCCTTCAATAGCGACAGGAAACGCATCTGGTTGTGGTGTGGACTGTTACTTTCCGGGTGGGCGGTCGGCGCGCTGGCGTTGCTCCAGTATTTCGGGCTCATCAACTTTCTGCTTCCCCCTTTCCCCGGTTACGCCCAGAAAGCGTATTCCGTGTTTGGGAACCAGAACCTGCTCGGCGGCTATATGGCGATAAATCTGGCGTTGCTTGCCGCATTGCCAACCGCAAAAAGAAAACCATCCCGCGGCGCGTTTGCGCTCGCCGCGTTTGTTTTCATCATACTGTTTGGCGCGCTATTGATATCCGGAAGCCGCAGCGCATGGCTCGCGGCGCTTGCAGGATGCGCATGGGGTCTCGCAGGACGCCGCTTATTCCGGCGGCCCCGTCATTTGTTTCGGGGTTTCTTTCACAAGCGGGCAATGGCGCTGATAATTGCTTCCGTGATGATATTGGGTATTGCCGCGCCGCTGGTGTTCAACCGCATTGCCATTACGTTCTCCGAACGTGATATTGGCGGCAATTCGCGAATATGGTTCTGGGCGGGCGCGGCGCGCATGATTGCGGCAAACCCGCTGTTCGGCGCAGGTCTGGGCAATTACGCTTATTGGAGCCCATATTACCAGGGCGAGGCGCTGGAAGTATTTGGAAAGGACTGTTTTTATCATAACGAATTGCATACGGTTCACGCCCATTCGGAACCTTTGGAATGGATTGCGGAAACAGGGTTGGCGGGATGTTTGTTTCTGGTTTGGTTTGTTGTGGCGGCGCGCCGCCGTCGCCGTGTTGAAAAGTCAGGACTGATTGCCGCCGTCGTTTTCATGTGTTTCAACACCATATCTCACAGTC
>DSBB01000455.1 GCA_011046175.1 Candidatus Hydrogenedentota bacterium
CGCGAGGCGCTTCAACTGAACCCCGACCTAAAATATACGCACGTCGCGCTGGGACGCGAGTTGTCGCGGCTGGGACAGGCCGAAGAAGCAATACACCATTTTGCCGAGGCGGTGCGCATTGATTCGGCGTTCCAGGACGCGCGGTACCTCTGGGGACGCGAACTGGCGCGGCTGGGCAGGGTGGACGCGGCGGTGCGCCAGTACGAGGCCGCCATCGAATTGAATCCTGACGATGCCCGCGCGCAACACGAAATGGGCATGTTCTGGGCGGAACAGGGCGAGTTCGAAAAAGCGTTGCATCACTACGAAGAGGCGTTGCGCGTGGAACCGGGTTTCGCCTATGCCTTGGACCGCATGGGGCGCCTGCTGGCGGTGATGAATCGTTCCGACGAAGCCGTTGCACGCTATGAAGAGGCCATTGCCGCCGACCCGAAGAATCAAGACATTTACTACCTGCTCGGACGCGAGTTGATGGCGCAGGGACGGGAGGAGGAGGCCGAGGCGCGGTTCCTCGAAGCCCTCGCGCTGAATCCGGAGGACGCACGCGCCCATAACGAGCTGGGCGGCATTCTCGCAAAACGCGGCGACATCGAGGGCGCCATGCGCCACTATGAAGAGGCGCTGCGCGCCGCGCCCCAGTTCGGCTACGTTTTGTATCGCATGGGACAGTTGCTTGCGGAGCAGGGCAAATACGCCGAGGCGGAGGAACGTTTCACCCAGGCCATCAACCTCGACCCGGAAAATCAGGACTTGTATTACCTGCTGGGACGCGAACTGGTCGCGCAGGAACGTAATAACGAGGCGCGGCAGTATTTCGAGCGGGCGCTGCAACTGAATCCGGACGACGCGCGCGCCCATAACGATCTGGCGCTGCTGGTGGCGCAGAAGGAACCGGAAACCGCTGTCGTTCATTATGAGAAGGCGCTGGAAATCGCGCCGAACTTCACGCTGGCATTGAACAACTGGGGCAATCTGCTCGCGGAATTGGGACGTCTTGATGAGGCAGAGGAAAAATATCGCGAGGCGTTGCGCATCAGAGACGAAGACGAATACGCGTGGTACAATCTGGCGCGGTTGGCGGAAATGCGCGGGCAGTTTGACGAGGCGGAGCAATGCTATCTGAAGGCTATGGAGAACAGTCCGGAGAACTCCAATATCCCGAACAACCTCGGCCTGCTGTACGCAAAACTTGGGCGTCATAATGACGCAAAGGCAATGTACGAAGCCGCTTTGAAAATTGACGATGAGAACCCGCTGCCGTTGAATAATCTCGGGCAACTGGCGGAACAACAGGGCGACCTTGCGGCGGCGGTGGAATATTACGGCGCGGCGTTGCAAATCAAACCCGCGTTCCTGCTGGCATTAAACAACCTCGGCGCGGCATTGCAGCGGCTTGAACGCAATGACGAAATGCAATCATGGTACAAGCGCGCCCTGGAAGCCATGCCCGAAAACGGCGACGTGCATAACAGTTTCGGCTATTACCACTTACGGCGCGGCAATTTTGGCGAGGCAAGAAAGCATTTTGAACTGGCGCTGCAATACATCCCCGAATTCCCGCTCGCATGCAACAACCTCGGCAACCTCGAGTTGATACAGGGCAACCCGGACGCGGCGGAAGTCTGGTACAAGAAGGCGCTGGAAATTCATGATAACGACCTGCATGCGGACTTTAACCTCGGGCGGGTCGCCCTGTTGCGCAACGACATGGAGCAGGCGCAGCGGCATTTCGAAAACATGGCGGCGAAACACCCGGACAATGCCAGTATGTTGGTTGAAGCCGGAAATCTCCTGATTCGTGCGGGCAACACGTCATTGGGCAACAAATTTCTGGAAAAGGTGAAACAGCGGGACGCCAACGGTCATAATTAAAGACGGCGTAGTAATCAAGTGAATTTACGCCAACTACCATTGCATCCCTTGTGTGTGTACTATATTGAGGTCTTTCTTGTTGTTGCAGAGGCGTAAACGCATTCATCCCATGCGAATTTTTGGAGGAAACGATCATGACGCAGTTGATTATCATTTGTGTGGGAGCGGCATTGTCTTATGTGGTTAGCCGCCAGATTTATGACGCCTATGGCGGGGAGATTACCACTTCCGCGTTGGCGGGTTATTTCAGTTTTGAATTTGTTCTTCTGGCTGTTGTTTTTGTCTTTGGCCGTGTGGGAGACAAAACTCTTGGCGGACCCGAGGCGGCCATAGGAAGGTTGTTCCTGTTGTTGTTGGTATGGATGCCGATGTTCCGGATCCTTTCTATCGGAAACGGATTGTGGCGCGAGTGAAGGATGCGGACACGTCGGAAGCGCCGGACTCGGCTGAACCGACGCGCCGCAAACCGCGGCTGGAGGAAGAAATGCCCGGCATGTTTGTGGATGACGAACTGCCTTAATAGCCGTGGACTTGCAGGCGCAATCACGTGATTCGCCGCACCTTGCTGCCGCTTCCGACTTACGCCGCCATGCGCTCAGGCGTACGTGCCGAGTTCAACGCCCCGATCCACAAAGAAGCGATAGGTTTCGTAATTCACCGTGTTCGGTATCGAGTGGTCGGAATGGAGAATATACCCGTTTTTTTGCATGACTTCCGGTATCTTGGAACGCAGTTCGCGATCAACGGCGTCCATGTCGTTGGTGTATAACACGCGCACATCCATGCCGCCCATGAACGAAAGCACATCTCCGTATTGCCGGTACAGGCGCAGTAAATCCATGCCCGCCTTGACCTCAATCACCTGAAGGCAGTCAATGCCCGCTTCGATCATGCCGGGGACCAATGGTTCCACATAGCCGCATGAATGCATGACCACGGGCAACCCCCGCCGTTTTGCGTATTGAATGGTCAGCTTGTGGCCGGGTTGTATAATCTCGCGGTACATGCGCGGCGACATAAACGGGCGGTTCTTGAAGCCCATATCCTCGAAGAACCACACGCCGTCGGGTTGTCCTTCTTCGTCGAAAAGCGTCTCCATCATATCCACGGTTGCCTGGGCGAAAGTATGCACCATATCATGAACCCAGTCGGGGTCCATTGCCATGCCCGTAAGCATGTATTCGTGGCCGCACACGGGGTGCATCAGTTCAAATACATTGGTGCCGCCCCAGAAGAAAAACCGCCCCTTCTCCGCGGCGGCGCGTTTGGCCTCGCGATATCCCTCGAAATTGATGCGCCTGCGTTCGGGCTGTAAAAAAGGCTTGATATGCTCCTCCCATCCCCTGCGGTCCTTGACAAGAAAATCCACGTGCTCGGGAGTGGTGTCATGGGTCTTGCTGCGCCGCAGCACGGCGCCGTTGCCGTCGCGCACCAGTACGGTTTCCTCGGTTTCCTCCAACGTTTCAGACTCGAACTCGAGATTTGCCGTAAAATTGAAAGGCCATGCGAGTTGCATATCAAAATTGAAGTGATCCTCCAGGCTTTCGCCTTCCCGGATGTGCCCTTCAGACCGCCACCGCGCGAGGGTATCCCCCCAGAATCCCTCGCATACGCCGATATGGTCAACAGGTTTCCGGCGAAGCAGGTTGCCCGTGCGTTCCACGCCTGTCATAGTCATCGCAATATTCCTTGGAAATTCCGTCTACTGATTTTTCAATTCGAGAATATCTTGAAGAGCGGTGATTAATGCGTCTGTTTCAGAGTCGCTTCCTATGGATATGCGCAACGCGTTTTCCAGGCGCGGCTGAGCAAAATAACGCACCAGAATGCCCCGTTCGCGCAGCGCGGAAAAAATTTCAGACGCCTGCGGCGTTCCGGCCCATTGAGCCAGCAGAAAATTGGCTTGGGAACGGGGCACGTTAAACCCCATTTCGATCAATCTGTCGCGAAGACGTTCCCGGGTGGCGCGCACTTTTTCCACTGAGTCGCGCATATACTCATACGCGCGCATGGCCGCTACGCCCGCCGCCTGGCTGAAAGCGTTCATATTATATGAG
>DSBB01000229.1 GCA_011046175.1 Candidatus Hydrogenedentota bacterium
ATAAGAGAAAGCATGCTGACTATGACAAAGCGTTGGCGCCGTGTCAGTCATCTTCCATGGTTAAGAACAAGAAGTTCACAAGCATCGTCATTGCGAGAAGGGCGTCAGCCCGACGCGGCAATCGGGGAAAACGAAATTGCTTTTCGCTGCTCGCAATGACGCCACACTGGGTTGTGGGCAAAGCCCGCGCTAGTATAACATCTTTTGGCGTTTTCCTAAAAAACGCTTACGGCGATTCATGTGCGGGCGTTTTTTTTTGCGCGGATGGAATAAGATTGCTTGTGATATGATCAATCTTGTGTCAGGAAGTTTCCGTATCAATAGGGACCCATATTTTATGAACCAAAAGGTCGAAAATTTTACCCTTGACATGGGCGCAGTGCCCGAAGGCGAAGGCTATCGCGTTCGGGTATGGGCGCCCAATGCGAATGCGGTGTACATCGCGGGCTCTTTCAACCGGTTTTCAGTGACGGACCACCCCTTGGCGCGTGACGAGAACGGTTATTGGACGGCGCTGATAAAAAACGTACGCGTTGGCGACCGCTACCGGTATTGTATCGCGACGGATACGGAGACATACATGCGTCTTGATCCGTACAGCCTGGATGCGGACAGCTCGGATGGGCACACGATTATTCCCGACCGGCGTTTCGATTGGGACGGCGACACTTTTGTGATGCCTGAACACGCCCGCATGATCATATACGAAATGCATTTGGGCACGTTCACGCGCGGGGAGCGCGGGAAACCGGGTTCTATTGAAAACGCCATTGCCAAGCTTGATTACCTGCACGCGCTGGGTGTCAACGTGCTCGAATTGATGCCGATTATGGAATTTGCCGGCAGTTATTCGTGGGGGTATAACCCGTCATTGATATTTGCCATCGAAAGCGACTACGGCTCTGTGGCGGATTTTAAGCGTTTTGTTCGCGCCGCGCACGAACGCGGCATGGCGGTGATTCTGGACAAGGTGTACAATCACTTTGGTCCGGACGACCTGCATCTGTGGAGATTCGACGGATGGTATGAAAATGACAAGGGCGGCATCTATTTTTACAATGATAACCGCAGTCATACGCCTTGGGGTGATACGCGTCCGGACTATGGGCGTCCGGAAGTGCGCCGCTATATTCGCGACAATGTTCTGTATTGGTTGTCCGAGTATCATGTAGACGGATTTCGATGGGACGCTGTGGCGTATATCCGCAATATCCTGGGTAATGACGGCGACCCGGCCAACGATTTGCCTGACGGCTGGTCGCTGATGCAGGAAATCAACGATGAAATGAAAACTTTCAAGCAGCGGAGCGTTGCCATTGCGGAAGACTTGCGCGGCAATCGGGCCGTTACGGCTGCCGTCAACGAAGGTGGCGCGGGTTTTGACGCTCAATGGGACGCTTTGTTTGTGCATACTATTCGTGCCGCATTGATTGCCGCCGAAGACGATTCGCGGGATATGGACGCCGTTCGTGTTGCAATAACCCAAAATATGGGAGATGACGCTTTCAAGCGCGTCATTTACACGGAATCTCATGACGAAGTGGCCAATGGCAAGGCGCGTTTGCCCGAGGAAGTGGACCCCGGCAAAGCAGCGTCCTGGGCGGCGAGGAAGAAATCCGGACTGGGCGCGGTGTTTGTGTTTGCCAGCCCCGGCATTCCCATGCTGTTTCAAGGACAGGAGTTTCTTGAGGACGACTGGTTTCACGACAAAGACCCATTGGATTGGGCCAAAAGAGAACGTTACCCCGGTATTCTCAGACTGTATCAGGATCTAATCGCCTTACGCCTGAACCGGCACAATTGCACTGCGGGACTTTGCGGGCAGGGCGTGGACGTATTCCACGTGGACCAAGAAAACAAGGTTATTGCATGGCATCGTTGGGAGCATGGCGGCCCTGGCGACAGTGTTGTGATTGTTGTCAACATGTCGAATGATTCCCGGGAAGACTACGTTATTTCCTTTCCCGCCGACGGGAATTGGGTGGTTCGTTTTAACAGCGACAGCACTGTTTACGATTCGGAATTCGGCAATGTCGGCCCGGGGTCCGTGCGGGTCTCAACCGTTAAAGACGCCCCGGACGCGCCCAACCGGGCCGCCATCACGCTTGCTCCGTACAGCGCCGTTATCCTTTCACAAGATAGAATATGATTCGGACGCGATGCTCTCCCGACATCTGTCATCAGCAACCGGCGTCAATCAAACCGTTGCGCGTCTGCGGCTGTGCGCCCGCTCACTTGACCATTTCTTGAATGGCCCGCCCGCCTCGTTGTATATCTCTTCCCGCCCCACGGATGGTGTTGCAACCCGTCGCAAGAAGGCTGAATGCGGCAATTATCAGCAGCGCCGACACAATCTTCATCAAGCCCTTCATATCTCTTCCCTTTCAAAGGACGTATTGTCGTCTGCAACCCGTTCGAGGATAGGTCTATGCGCTCCTCGTGTTCCTGCGATTGCCGAACAATGCCTGTAAGAGCAACATGCGGCAAATTGACAAAAAAGGTCGCCCAGAACAAGTCATACGCTTATTTTATCGTTATTTCTTTGCGAAATCAACAGGCACAACATCGAGTCTTGAGTGGATTTTGGTGCGAGAGCGGAAGGCGCCCGGCGTCCGCGTCTTCTTTAACGCATCCCATATATTGGTTTAGGCGCAACGCATCTCATATAATGGATGTGGGACATGTGTAAGCAAGGAGGTTTATGCCCCGCTTGGACGAACATTCCAATACAGAACAAAAAAGCCGGAAGACCATTCGCGCAATCCAAACGGAACGCCTGCGTATGTGGCCGCCAATCGTTATCGCAGTTGTCCAACTTGCGGTGTTGCTTTTTCTTGAACGTTACGGCAGAACCAACATTCACAATGCCGTCGCTTTGGGCGTTGTTCCGGGTATTGCTGCATTGTTGACGCTGGCATGGTGGCTGCTGGCCAGCCGCGCTCCCCGGCGGGCGCGACTGATTGGTCTATCGCTTGTGATTGCCGCCGTGGCCGCCGTCGTTTTTTCGCAGCGTTCTGTGGAAATGGGCGGGATGCTGCTGGCGCTGGCGCTGCGATACTTTGTGTACAGTGCCGCCATTGTGTTGCTCGTATCCTTTCCCGCGCGCTGGAAGTTTCGCAAATGGGCGCTGGCAATGGTTATTGTGATTTGCGCCGTTTTTTTTTGCGCCATGCGTGTGGACAGCATAGGCGGCGACTTGTTTCCCGTGGTGTCATGGCGGTGGAAGCCCTCGGCGGCGCAACGTTCCGCGGCGCTGGCGGGGGTTGACCCCCAGGGCAGGGCGGAAGCGCCCGAAGAAGCCGCGCCTGGAGACTGGCCGGATTTCCTCGGGCACGGTCGCCACAACCGGGTCTCAGGCGTACGCTTCTCTACGAATTGGGATGCGCCGCCCCGCGAGATTTGGCGGCGGAACATCGGGCCGGGCTGGTCGGCGTTCATTGGCGTGGGAGATTATCTGTTCACCTAGGAACAACGCGGCGAAGAGGAACTGGTTACCTGTTATCACGCGAATACGGGCGAACTGGTTTGGATAAACCGCAACACGGCGTTGTTTGAGGATGGGATGGGCATCGGTCCCCGCGCTACGCCCGCTTTTTCCAAAGGACGGCTCTACACGCAAGGCGTGACGGGACTCTTGCAATGCCTGGACGCCGCTACGGGCGAAACCCTCTGGCAGCGGGATTTGAAGGCGGACGCGAACAGGGGCGTTCCCGCATACGGGTTCTCCAGCTCGCCGCTTGTCATTGGCGATCTGGTCGTTGTGTTTACATCAGGCCGAGAAAACAAAAGCGTTATCGCTTACAACCGCGCCACGGGCGATATTGTCTGGAGCGCAGGACGCAACGTGGACGGACACAGTTCCCCACACTTCGACATTGTTGCCGGAGCGCCCCAGATA
>DSBB01000560.1 GCA_011046175.1 Candidatus Hydrogenedentota bacterium
AAATATCTGATGAAGGCGAAGGCGAGCGTGAGGGCGAACCGGCGGAAGGCGAACCGGCGGAGGGAGAACAGATTACTGTGCCAAACCTGATAAATCTCTCGCGCAATACGGCGGAAAGCCTCATCGTTTCCAGCGGCTTTACGATTGGAAGCGTAACGGAGGAATACAGCGAAACAGTACAAATAGATCGCGTCGTCATGCAAACGCCCGAGCCGGGTACGCTGTTGGCGCCCGGAGACCCGATTACAATAGCGGTATCCCTGGGCACACGGCATGTCATTGTGCCCGACCTTAACGGCAAACAAGAATCGGAAATCGAAACAACGCTCCTTGCGGCGGGATTGTTGTTGGGCGCGGTCTATGAAGAGCACCACCCTGAAATGGCGGCCGGACGGGTTATACGACAAGACCCGGAGGCCGGCTCAGAGGCGTTGCGTCATTCACAAGTGGACATTACCCTTTCCCTGGGGCCTGAACCCGTCGCAGACGAGGGAGAGGGAGAAGAGGATACGGAGGATTCACCCGGGTGTTGCCGTGGTTTGTTCAACGGCAGTGACGCGCCCTCAAAAGCCGTGAAGCGGATGTTGGGCGACTGGCTGCTTATCGGACTTGCCCTGCTGAGCGTGAAAACGCTTTCCCTCGTATATTAGCGTCTTGTCGATCAGAAACCGCGACCAAAAACAAGGCGCGGAAAATATTCGCGTCCGGGTTCAGACAAAGCGTTTGTTGGAACGTATTTGAATAATCAGGATGGCGGACAAGAGCCTCCGGCGCCGGTGAGAACGCCGGAGGCCGCGTCGGGAAGCGCGCGTCCTTTGCGGGCCGCGCTAGAAAGAAATCTCGGTTTCAATGAAAAGATAATCGTAATCATCGTCCCGGTCGCCGCCCAGCGGGCCGAGACCATTGAGGATAATAGGATTGCGTTCAAGACCGCGGTTGCCGAAGAAATGGGCATACCCCGTTCGAATCACGAGGTCTTCGCTGTATTGGTAATCCGCGTACAGACCCAATTCCCAGCCCAATGCGCGGCTTGCCCGGTTGCGCCAAAACCAGCGGCCCATGTCGGCGGCGCGTTCATCCGCTTGAAAGTACGCGCCCACCAGCGACAACGCCAAATACTCGGCGGGGGTTGCGTTCGCGCCGAACGCGTAATACAACAGATTGGATTCGTCGGTGTTGGCCCAGAATTCGGTGTATTCCCAATTTGAAAACAAGCGGTTGAAAGGCAACTTTCGGTCGTTGGTGTGCCATTTGTAATGATCAGGTTCGCCGCCGCCGGCGATAAGCAGCGCCAACAACGCCAATGCAACGTTTTCTTTTCTCATCTGTGTTACTCCTGTATGTTGGAAAAAATAAAAATAGTCGGCGGTGAATCCTCTTGACGCCGCATGACGCGACACAACACGCCGTAATTACATAAAGCACCGCTTCCACGCCGCGTGTTCACCATCGCTTTTTGAGATGCATACCTCCTTTGCGGTGTTTGAGTACACGCGCCTACCGATGCCGGACGCCAGACAGAAAGCAAGGCGCTTGCCAATACGGCGTGAATACGGGCGAAAGGACGGGCGCGGGCACGTGTGTTCCGGGGGGAAACGGAGATGTGTTAACGCAATCTGCACGTGTTTGTTGACATTATGCGCTTCCAGATATCCTACATTTTGGAATGAACCGGACGCGCAATCTACATTCGGGTAGGGGAAAAGAAGCGGGGAAAATGCAAAGGTTTCCGCTCCGGCATATTGTCGGAACAGGAAACTGTTATGAAAATACTGTATGTCGTTTACACTACAGCGTGCCGGGGCGGTCAATCACACCCAGCATGCTAAAGCATGAACCAAGGCATTACTTCATCGGCTGCTCAATGGGAAACGTATCGTCGCCGATTGCCGTCGCAGCCTGGCGCAGCGGTTTGAAATTCGCGCGAACAGCCTCATGCAACCTTCTGGCAAGCTCTTTTCGGTCGTTGTCGCGCAAAGGCTCTTCCCCGAAATGAATGGTGGCTGTCGAGCCCGGATACCGGAGAAATCGGTATAAATGCGTGTAAAAGGGTTCCGGACGCCACCAGCTGCACAGCGCGCCTTCCACGGGTTTGCCTTCGGCGGTGCGATAATAGATGGTGGCGTAATGCACCGGCATGTCGAGGTCAATGGGCGGCTGCAATAACGGCGACTTGAACGGCTCGATGTCCACCCCGCAGCAGACGCGGCTTTCGGGAAACACCACAATGCCGTCGCCCTCGGTGACGGTTCGTTCTATCAGTTTGTTCACCCGCGCCGTGTCGCGTTTGTCAGTGCGGTTGATGAACAGAATGTAAAGGGAGCGGGCCACCGCGCCGAAAAAAGGCCATTGTTCCACGTCGCCCCGTGATACGAAAATGCATCCGGTTTGCCGCGCCAACACAAGCATATCCAGATACGACAAATGATTGCAGACCATATAAAAAGGCGGTTTGGGCGGGGGGCCCTTCACCGTGATGCGCAGTCCTGCGACAAAGGCAAAACAATAGCCCCATGCGCGCAGCAGGCGGCGGCGAAGGGTGCGGTCGGTTCGACGCGACACCCGCGCGGTGGGCCAAACCAGCACACGCACCCCGATAAAAAACAGCGACAACAGTACGAGTAGCGTCATCCGGATACAGGCGCGGATATGGCTCATGGAGCAGTCCTCTTTTTCCCCGGAGGCGCCTTATCGAGTGTAAGCGCCACGGGACAATGATCGGAACCGTAAATATCGTTGCAGATGATTATATCCTTAACGCGGGATAAAAACGACTTGTCAACGCAGTGATAATCAAGTCGCCAGCCGATGTTCCTTTTTCGCGCCCGCGCGCGGTATGACCACCATGTGTACGCAACGGCGTCGGGATGGAAACAACGAAACACATCCACATAGCCGCGCGCCAGGAACGCGGTCATGGCTTCCCGTTCTTCAATATAATAGCCCGCGTTGTTTTCATTGGCCTTCGGGCGCGCCAGATCAATCTCGCGATGGGCAATATTGAAGTCGCCGCAAATAATCACATGGCGTCCCTGCCGGACCAATGCGTCCAATGTCTGTCCGATGGCCTCGCAAAACGCCAGCTTATAAGCAAGCCGCTTGCGTTCATCTTGACTGTTCGGCCAGTAGGTGTTGACCAGGGTGAAATCGGAAAAAGTCAGCAGTTGCGCCCTGCCCTCGCAATCAAACTCTGGAATGCCCAGTGTCGCCGCGCGCAGGGGCGCCGTTTTGGTGAACACCGCCGTCCCGCTGTAGCCCCGTTTCTCAGCCGGATTCCAGAATACATGATAGCCGTCCGGCCTTTGCAGCTCCGGCGGCGCCTCATCGGGAAGCAGGCGCGTTTCCTGCAGACAAAGAATATCCGGCTGTGTTTGCGCGAACCAGTCCATGAGCCCGTTCTTGAGCGCCGCGCGAAGTCCGTTAACGTTCCAGGAATAAATAACCGTCATAAGCGAATTCCCATCGGTAGCCATTGATAGTATTCTCGCCGTATTATGGGTTATTTCACATGTCCATTTCATCATGCTGCGTTTGCCGCGGGGTGAATACCCCGAAACGCCGGGGTAACTCCCAAATCAACCCCTGCCTGTTACCGCGCGCGTTCTTGTTCTGTTATACTGACACGGCGTCGCCTGCAACTCCGGGCAACCCACACACAAACCAAACGCCTTTCGTCATTCCCGCTTTCCCGGCGATGACGGTTAAGGCAGGAGATGAGATTATGCGTATCTTCGGTACAGCGCTGGCGACCGCTGTCGTCGCCTGTGCGGCAGGAGCCCAGGCGTACATGGTGGAAACGGAATTTGTTCGTTGGACCCTTGACGACTCGGGATGCACAACTTCTTTTACCGATTTGTCAACAGGGGCGACCCTGGCCGCGCCTGATGTGAC
>DSBB01000124.1 GCA_011046175.1 Candidatus Hydrogenedentota bacterium
ACAGACTCACGCAATGAGGCATCGGGGTGTGCACGGCACGGCAAAGAATCGCCAAAACCCAATTTTGACGCAGGCTCTAAATTGTATCAAGCATAAACCGCATGAGCGTGAAGCGTCGAACAGCACGCTGGGGGGCTCCTGTAAAAAAACATGCATGATGTGGCGCCATTGACGCCTTGTATGCCGCCTACTTAAAGGCGATGACGGCTTCCATTCGTTTGGCCAGAAGTTGGCGCCCGTCTCCTTTCGGCGAGGCGTCTTCAAGAAGCACCTCGCGCGGCGTGATGCTTTTTACCAAGAACCGTCCCTGCAGCATATCGCCTACGGAAACGGTCTCTTCTTTCTCTTGGAGGAACGGGTTGTTCAGTCGGAAGGTGGCATTTTCATAGTTGTCGTCAACGCGCGTCAGCACAAATTTGAAATACCCCACTTCTCGGTTTATTTCATCCATAAGGGAAATCGTCGCCGAATTCGAGTCAACTTGACCGGCCCGGTTGATTTGGCGTGACGCTTCATTCAACTTGTACATGTCAAAGGGTTTCGCAAAGGCGTTCTTTTCCACATCCTCCAAAAAACGGCGACGCATTTTGTCGGCGATCTCTCTGTTTTCCGGGGTGTCATTATAACGAAGGGCCGTGAGGGATTCTTCAAGCACTTCCACAAGCGGACGCCCTGAAGCATAAAATTCCTCGGCCCGGTTGGGGTAAACAAATTCGCCCTCCACCGACGATGAATTCAAAAGGTTTCGTATGCGCGCCCACGCAAAGTCCGTGCCGAAATAAAGAAGGATTAAACCCGCAACAATTCCCGCCACAATCAGCGTTTTCCGCCCCACAATCTCAAGCGGCGAGCCCTGCGCCACGCGCGCAGTCCTCGAGCGTGTGGAAGCCATTGCGGAAGACGACAAAGCACGGGAAGTTTCATCCAGTTCCGGAAGCACAACCCCCGGCGGTGTTGCCGGCGCGGAGGTATTGTCAGGCTTCGAGCGACGCAAAAAAGACTTGCGCGCCGCGGCCTGTCTCTCCCGTTTCTTCGTTTCGATTTGGGCGCGTTCCTCGGAGATAAACGCTTCAAGCGCTTCCGTAACATTGCCCGATACCGTGTACGTGGAGCGCTGTTCGCCGCCCAAGTCTTTAACCGTGAAGGTTTCCTGTTCCTTGCGTGGACGGCCTACTTCGGCGCCACAGAAACGACAACGCACCGCCAGAATGCTGATTGGCATGCGACAAACAGGACACAACCTTGTCGGATCCTTTTCGCGCAGTCCATTTTCATCTTGGCTCATAAGACAATACCCAACTGTGCTTTTCCGCAATATAATGGATGTTCTTTTACCATCACATTTATTATAAACTCTTATATACATCAATGCAACCCTAATTTCAAGATTCTCCCGACAAATCGAATGAATACGGTTTGGCGGCGGACGCGCAGATCGCGTACAATAGCCAGGAAGCGGTTTCAGTGTTGTTTGTTTAATGACTCGGGAGATGGACACAATGACGATTCGGGAACGTATTCAGGAAGCGATCAAGGAGGCGACCAAAGCGCGTGACCATGCGCGGCTCGAAACATTGCGCATGGCGAAAGGCGCGCTGTTGCTCAAGGAAAAAGAAAAAGCCAAAGGCCTCGGTATTAGTGACGCGGAATCTGTCGAAGTGTTGCGATCCGAGGTCAGAAAACGGCGGCAAAGCCTTGAAATATACGAGGAGCACGACAGGCCCAATGAGGTCGAGGGGCTCAAGGGGGAAATTGCCGTTCTCGAAGAATTCCTGCCCAAACAATTGTCTGAAGCGGACCTTGAAGACCGGGTGCGCGCCTATCTTGCGGAACATCCGGAGATGAACCACCCCGGAAAATTGACTGGCGCAATGAAAAAGGAACTGGGAGACGCCGCTGACGGCAAAATGCTAAATGAAGTGTGCAAAAAGGTGCTGGCATAATTATTGTCACCCGAGTGGTTCTATGGTTGTGGTGGAAATGTCCGCGTTGTCTTTCTGCAATAGTGGAGGTGAGGCCGGGTCGGAATACAATTTCAAGAGTGATGGTGGAGTGTGCCTTGCCGGCGCGCTGCAAAACGCCCTTATACTGCCATAAGCGCTACAGAACAATAGTAGTCTATAGTTGAAAAATGTCGCGCTGATATGTATAATTGAATGCTCGGATCGGGAACCAACACGCAGCGGTATATCGTCGAGAAGTAAGCGACTGCGTGGTTTTATCTTTATATTTATGAGCATGTTAATGTGAATCGTATGGGGCCATGAGTGTGATAAAAAAAGGAGTATGAACAATGGAGACGGCTAAACTGATTATACGGGGCAAAGAATATGACCTTCCGATTATTGTTGGAACCGAAAATGAGACCGCCATTGATATCCGCAAACTGCGTGATACAGCAGGCGTCATCACATACGATCCGGGTTTTGCCAACACCGGCGCATGTCGCAGCGCCATCACATACATTGACGGCGACAAGGGCGTCCTGCGGTATCGGGGATATCCTATTGAGGAACTGGCCGGCAAACTGCGTTTTTCCTCTGCCGCCTATCTAATGATTTACGGGCGCATTCCAACGGAAGACGAGTTTTTGGAATGGCGCAAGCAACTGACGCTCAACAGCTTTGTCCATGCCAGCCAGGTTAATTTCTTTGACAACTTCAGCGCCCTCGCCCATCCCATGAATATTCTTGGTTCCATGGTTTCATCCATGTCCTCTTTCTATCCGTATGATGCCGATGACGAAGACCATATCAACCTTAATATCCAACGCTTGATCGGGCAGGTAAAAACCATAGCGGCTTTCTCCTACCGGAAATCTGTCGGATTGCCTTATATTTACCCGCGCACCGACCACAGCTACGCCGCGAATTTTCTTCGCATGATGTTCGCCACGCCCGCCGAGGAATATGTGGTGCCCAAGATGATGGAGAACGCGCTGGACATGTTGCTCATTCTGCACATGGACCATGAACAGAATTGCAGCACGTCAACCGTGCGCATGGTTTCAAGCACCATGTCCAATATATACGCATCGGTTTCGGCGGGCATCAATGCGCTCTGGGGACGTCTTCATGGGGGCGCCAACGAAGCGGTATTGGACATGCTGAATCAAATAGCGCAAGACGGCGCCAATTATATGAAGTATGTTGAGATGGCCAAGAAGAAAGATGATCCGTTCAAACTCATGGGATTTGGACATCGCGTGTACAGAAACTTTGATCCCCGCGCAAAAATCCTTAAAACGGCGGTTGATGACTTGCTGAATGAGATGGGCATCCACGATCCGCTGCTTGATGTGGCGAAAAATCTTGAGGAAGTGGCGTTGAAAGATGAGTTTTTCATCGAGCGAAAACTGTATCCCAACGTTGACTTCTACAGTGGCATTCTGTATCGCGCCTTGGGTATTCCAACTGAGATGTTTACCGTGTTGTTCGCCATTGGGCGCATGCCCGGATGGATTGCCCACTGGATGGAAATGCGGGATGATCCGGATTTGCGCATCCAACGGCCGCGACAGATATATGTGGGTAAAAACTTGCGGCACTATGAAGCGGAAGATTAATAACCCCGCCCATGCTTCCCATTGTGCGACAATCGCCACCCAGGAACCGGACCCGCGTTGTCACCGCGGATGTGATACAATGTCGGCGCCGCATTCATACAGATGTTTTTGAAGTCACACTGGCGTGAAAAGTAACGCGGAAGCGCTTTTCTCTTGCTTCGGATGGAACAAAAGCGGGCAAAACAACCGAAGGCGTGGCGAGACGTGTCCGCTCCTGCTGCGTGTGCGCCTTTTTCATTGTTTGTGGGTGAGACGTCATGACTCATGCGCCACTGATTTCCATGTGTCTACGAGATAAGGG
>DSBB01000353.1 GCA_011046175.1 Candidatus Hydrogenedentota bacterium
GCGACTGAGTTGACATGCTTGAGTCCGGACACGGCGACGACCTCGTCCTCGATGCGTTTGGCGATATCCGTTTCAATTTCCTCTGGCGTGGCCCCCGGATAAACGGTCACAATGGTAATATACGGGAGGTCCACCTTGGGCATGATCTCGAGGCTCATCTTGCGATAGGAATTCAGCCCGAGCAACGCTAATCCGATAATCAGGCAGCTCATCGCCACGGGACGCCGAACGGCGGCATTGGAAAGAAACATTTATTTCGCCTCCTCTTGTACATCCACCGGGTCCCCGTCGTTGACAAGGTTATAGCCTCGACTGATGACCGGCGTTCCCGGCGCGAGCGCATCGCCCAGGACTTCCGTCCACCCGGCCGTGGTTAGTCCGGTATGAATTTCGATCTGCCTGGCGAGGCCGTTTTCAACGACGAAAACAACGGTCTTGCCATCGCGAATTTGCGTCACGTCATGCGGAACGCCGAGGCTGTCGCGTGATTGCAGCACCGTCTCGATCTGGGCCATGGCCCCGGGCACGACGCCTTCGGGCGGTGATTCGATCAGCGCTTTGACTTCAAAAGTACGCAGTTGCGCCATGATTTCCGGACTCTTGTAGGTAATCGGCAGGGTTCCCACATCAATGCCGCTCACCTGAATGCGCATGCGCGTTTCACCAGTCCTGATTCGGGGATAATACTCACCGGGCAAGAACGCGGAGACCTCAAGCACACTGGTGTCGGCGATGCGTAGTATGGCACGACCCACGGAGGCGAATTCCCCGCGTTTGATTGTCTTCATGGTGATCCAGCCGTCCATGGGACTAATCACCAGCGAATCGTCAAGCCGCTTCCTGGCGATAATTACCGCTGCGGCAGCTTGTTTTTGCTGCTCTTTACGCAATGCCACGGCGGTCTTGGCCCGATTAAGCTGCGCTTCGGCAACCTTGAATCCGGCCTCCATCTGTTCCATGGCGTCTGGTGTAATCGCCTGCTGCTCGCGCAGCCTGACAAAGCGCTCATAGTCAATTTTCGCCTTGTCATACTGCACCTGGGCGGCAATTACCTGCGCCTCCGCGTCGCGACATGCATGCTCAGCCACCGCCTGGTCCTGGCACGCGATATCATAGGCCTGGGTCAGGGCGATCTTCTCTATTTGAACCAACTTTGTTTCGTTGGCCACGACGCGATCACCTTCCTCTACATAAACATCCGTGACGATGCCGTCCACCATGGGCGAGACCATGGCATACTCCTTGGGCAGCAAACTGCCTTGCAAAGTGATACGCTCCTCGAAGGGACGCTCCTGCGCCGCAATGACAGTAACCGGGATGGACCTTGTTCTTTGAGTGGCTGCCTGCACGTCTTGGGGCGGCGCACACCCCTGGACAAAAACCAGGGCAATTGAAAACAGCAGTAGGAAAATTCGTTGGCTGATGGGGTTACTCATTGTTTGCGTCCTCTTTTCCACGATAGGTGGCGCCAAGCACATTTCGGGTTATGGCAATCATGACTTGTTCCTGGTATTGCGCGTTGACTGCATTGACTTGCGCTTCGTCGTGGCGGGCCACGGTGTCCAGCATTTCAGACGGGCGCAGCAATCCTTCGCGCATCTTTGCGTTCTCTTCATTCAACATAATCTCGGCGGCATCTGCGGCTGCAGCGGCCAATTCGAGGTTTGCTTGCGCATCCGCCAGGTTGGCATGGGCCTTGACTACCTCGAGCATCAAGGCAAGACTTTCCTGTTCTCGCGCGAGAAAGGCCTTTTCCTGCCCCACTCTGGCGGCACGATACTCATTGACGTTGGCGAAACCGTTAAAAACGGTCATCAGCCCCGTAAATCCGAAGGCGGACACATAGGGATATGCGAGAAAGGAATTGGACGTATGGGATCGGCTGGCAAAGCCGACCAGCGCGGGAAGAAAACCGGCTACCGCGATGCGGACCTTTTCTCGTTCAATGGCTTCGAGTCGATCGGCAATGGCCAGCCTCGGATGATTTAACAGCGCTTCGAGTATCCAGTCATCGAGCGCGCCTTGCGGCAACTCGAGGGGCATGGACGCAGCGAGTCCGATATCGGCGGTTGGCGCGCACCCCATGGCGGTAAGCAATTCCGCCAGATTCCGTTCATAGGCGCGTCCATTCATTGTCAGCGCCTGCTCTCGGGCCATAAACAGTACGCGCACTTGCGCAATGTCCGCATCCGTCACGAGCCCTTCGCTATGGTAGGCTTCGATTTCTCTGGCCAAGGCTGCCGCGGCATCGCGTTGGGCTTCAAAGACCCCGCCTGATTCGCGTGTCGCCAGACACTGAAAGTACAGCCCCGTCACCTGTAGCGCTATCATCTGACGCGTATAGTCCAGCGCGACGCCGCTGATTTCTTCGCCCCGTTGATGCAGGGCGTACAAAAACCAAGTGGCGGGCGCGAAGATGGGCATCTGGGCCTGCAAAGCCGTCTCACGGACGATGCGGTCCTGCATGGAGGTTTTCACGGAACCAAAAAGCGCCGTGGTGGGCGCATTGTTCAGTTCCATTGTGGTGTAGTCGAAGGTTACTTCCGGAAGAAAATTCGCGAATGCGATGCGCCGACCTAATGTGGCAAGTCGCGCCTCGAGTTCCGCATGTTTGATATCGAGATTATTTTCCAGCGCAATGGCGATGCACTGGTCCAGGTCAAGCGCGCCACGCTCGCCCAAGACGGCCGTCGTGCATTCGTCCAAATCCGCCAAAAACGCATCGGCTCCTGTACGTCGCACACTAATTGCATCGAAGGTCGCGCAACCTGACGAAAGGGCAAGCAGCAGTAAGTAAACAACAATGTTGCCGTTACGCATTCGACTTCCTTTCCATTAAAAAAGCGGGCATGGGCAATTCCAGGCCACGAATCAATACCCGTGACACATGATGCAGGATATCCCGTTGAAAGGCCTCGTCATAACTACGCCGCCCCGGGACCATCAGCAGAAAATCCTCCGCGAAAATGTAGTGGGTCAGTTGGCCAATCAGCGAGTCCGCCCACAGCTCAGACTCTTCTCTACTCATCCCCGGGCGGCAACAGCGCAGCACCTCTTTCAGCGAATCGAAGTCACGCATCACCAGTTCGCTCATTATCTCCCCGATGGCAGGTGTAGGTTGCAATAAAATACGCATGAAAAGGCGACCGTACCAGCGAGGGTGCGTACCGGTAAAATACTGATGAATATGTTCCTCGACTATCCCATACAAGGCCTCGGCGCATTTCAGGGGATCATGGGCCCAGTCCTGTTTGCGCTTCATTAACGCTTCCGCACGACGACATCGGGTCTTCTCTAGGACGCGGCGAATCAATACATGGTACAGATTTTCCTTCGTGCCAAAATGGTAATTGACCGCCGCGATATTCGCCTGACATTTTTCCGCTATGGCCCGGATGCTCGTCCCTTCCACACCATGTTCCGCGAAAAGTTCGCCGGCAGCGAATAACAGCGCTTCTTTGGTCGTGGAGACTGATTGTTCCATAAGTGAAGCCTTTAAAGTGTCTTGGTTCGCAAAATGCTCACCCTGCATAGCAGTATAACACAATCGTTTGCTTGATTCAAGTGTTTGTTTGAATCTCGAAATACAATATTTGCGATAAACCTATGTGAGAGTGAATGCCCGAACAAGACGCAACGCTTACGAGGGCCAGTGCGTGTTTGTCGGACGTTGTCTGCCTTTGTCGGACCAGGTCTGACGGGGTCGGAAGTGGTTATGATTTGCCATCGTTGGCTGGGACCCTGTCATGGCACGCTGTATTAAGATTCAATAGATAAAACCACTAGTGTCCGGTTAACAAGTCAAATAAATTCAACTGTTTAGGGTCGTCTTCGCAGTCTACATCGTAGTCCGAACGCGAAAA
>DSBB01000219.1 GCA_011046175.1 Candidatus Hydrogenedentota bacterium
GTCTATTGGAAAATGCGATGGAGATAGAACCCGTAACATACAAGGAATTAAGCAAGGGTATTCGGGGAAGAAAACCCGGAAACACTACAGGTAGTGCAACCTGACTTAAGTGCATACCCCCTATAAGAGAAATACGCTTTTGCACAAACCATGTCTCAAAAAAACGAAAACCAGGCGTTCGGTGCGCTGCGAACGTTGCATATGCCACGCCCTTGGAGTTACACTTTTTTTGTTCGTATTAGAGTATCTTTTGCATTGACGGCAACGAAGGCCTGCTTTTGGAGCGCTTATGAAAACAAACTCTATCCGTATTGTCATTGTGGTGGCATGTCTGGCGTTGTGCGCGGCGTCGCTTTATGCGGCGGATGACGGATGGTCGCCGCGCAGCGGTCATGGCATGGTTGTTTTCCAGGACGCCCTCTTCCTGACGGGTGGATTATATGCCTTTGAAAAAAACTTCTTCTTCAGTGACACATGGAAATCCACGGATGGGCTTCTGTGGTCGCGTGTTGACGAGGACCCGACATATTCGCCGCCGAGGCAGTTGCACGGCTTGTTGACGTATGGGGAGCATCTCTGGCTGATTGGCGGCCAAGGCAGCGTTTATCTGAACGATGTATGGCGTTCTTCCGACGGACAGCGATGGGAAATGATTATGGACGCCGCTCCATGGGCGTCCCGGCGCGGTATGACATGCATTGTCCATGATGACCGTATGTTTGTCATGGGCGGCGAGAATGGCAATCGTGAATACTGTAATGACGTATGGGTTAGCGATAATGGGGAGACATGGGAATTGCTGACGGGAAACGCCGCATGGAAACCGCGCTGGGAACATGCCGCCGTTTCTTTCGAAGACGCTTTGTTTGTCATGGGCGGCGCGGCGGAATATGGGAAAATGGATGACGTTTGGCGTTCCACCGACGGCGTGGCGTGGACCAAGGTGGGAACCCTGCCCGCGAAGATACGGGGCCATTGCGCCGAAGCATTAAAAGGCCAGATGATTGTCTTTGGCGGCATTGACGCGAACGACGCCCTGTTGAATCAGGTGTGGCGCTCCCCGGACGGCAAGGAGTGGACGGCGGTGGAGGAAATAATTCCCTGGCCGGGCCGCGCGCGGCACGCTTCGACGGTGTATGAAAACCGTCTGTGGCTCGCGGGCGGCTTGACGGCAGAGGGCGACAGTAATGACGTGTGGCATACCAAGGATGGCGTTAAATGGAAGTCCGCATCCGAACAGGGCATGTTGCATTGCGGCGGCGGCTGCGGCGGTTGCGAGGAAACGGACGCAAAGTCCTGGGGAGCGTTTTTGGATGATGCGCTGTTGCTGGGTGTTTCATCGCTTGCATTGCTTCTGTTCAGACGGTAACGGCGAAACATTCGCATGGCTATGATTACACTTACAACGGATTTTGGGGTTCGCGATCCTTATGTGGCCGCCATGAAGGGCGTGTTGCGGCGGCGTTGTCCCGGCGCGATCATTGACGATCTCACCCATGACATAGCGCCGCAAGACGTGCTTGAAGCGGCGTTGTTCATTGAAGACGCCGCCCCTTGGTTTCCTGACGGCACGATACATCTTGTCGTAGTGGACCCGGGCGTCGGCACCACGCGACGTCCCATTGCGGCGGGCTCGGGCGGCCATCTGTTTGTCTGTCCCGACAACGGCGCGCTCACGCTGTGGCTCGGGCGGCACAAACTGGACTGGGCATACGAGATTATTTCCGACGCGTCGGCCACCGAGATGGTCAGCAGCACGTTTCACGGACGCGACATCTTTGCCCCGGCGGCGGCGGCGCTTGCAAACGGCGGCGACCCTGCGACGCTCGGAAAGCCGGTAACGGACCTTGTTCGCATCCAGATTCCGGCGCCGGATTGTTATGATAAAGGACGGATTTCGGGCGTTATCATTCACATTGATCACTTCGGCAACTGCATTACAAACATCCGCCGGGAACACAACGCCGTCGCGGCGGGCGCGGTTTATATCGGCGACTGCGCGTTTCCGTTGGCAAAAACGTATGGCGATGTGCCGCCCGGCGAACCGCTCGCCCTGTACGGCAGCGGCGGGCGGCTTGAAATTGCCGTCAATCAGGGGCATGCCGCAAGACAGTTCGGTCTGGCGCACATGACGCAGGTGATACTTGCCGAAGAATAAACCGGGGCGGCGGGATGGGAGAAATTAGGGCCGCAACAATTCCAGCGCCGTTTTCACAAGGTTGATGTTGAACAGCAGTTGCACTCCCGCAAGCAGGGTAAGCGTCATGATGATGCGGTTGAAGAGAGATTCAGACACGCGGTAGTGCATCCACTTGCCCAGCCAGGAACCGACGGGCACGAGCGGGATGAGAAGCGCGTCAAAACGCAACACGGAAAAATCAATCAGGTCAACGGCGACGTAAAAAGGCAGTTTGGTGAGGTTGATAAGCGTGAACGTCCATGCCACCGTTCCAACGAACAGGGTCTTGCCCATATCCTGTGAGAACACGTACAGGCTGACAATGGGTCCGGCGGCATGGGCGATGGTGGATGAGAACCCCGCGAATATGCCCGCGCCCCAGCCGATGCCGACGCCCGCCTTTTTGCCGCGCACCCATTCAAGGGAAGCCTCCTTGGCCAAGATGTAAAACGCGAGAAATATGGCCATCACCCCGACAAACCGTTTGATGTAGCCGCCGTAGGTTTCGATGCCGGCGCTGCCGATATACCACCACGCCAGCGCCCCCAGGACAATGCCCACTATGGATGGAATGTAAATGCGGCGTATGACGCGCCAGTCCTTGTTGCGACGGTGATGGTAGATGGCGTTTATATCGAGCAAAATCAGCAGCGGCAGCAATGTCGCCGCCACTTTGTCCACGGGCATGACCAGCATCATCAGAGGCAGTGACAATACGCCGGCGCCTCCGGCAAAACCGGATTTGCTGACGCCCTGGATGATCACCGCCGCGCTGACAAAAAGCCAGAACACCACAGGCGACACCCCGGGGAGAATGTAATTAGACAACATGAGAAGTGTTTCTTTCGGGTTCTGTGGAAAGTTCGGGGACGCAGGCAAGTGTACCGGTTCCCGACCATGAGGCGCAACATTGCGCAACAGCCGCCGCGCCGTAACGACTACTTGAGGCGCATGCGCATGCGAACGCGATTGCCCCGCTTTGCGCCGGTGGTAATGCGCACGTCGTCAAATATGCGCCGCATTAGCGGAAGGCCGAATCCGCCGGCGCGAACGCCGCGCACGGTTGATTGTTGCGCCTTCTTCTTTGTCGCCGGAATCTTCATGGATGCGCCCTTGTCCGCCACCACCACCTCGAGGGTCGTCGCGTCACCGCGCAGGAGCAGGGTAATATCGCCTTCCGGCTCATCTTTGTAGGCGTGGCGTATGGCGTTTGCGCAGGCTTCATCCACGGCAAGCGTCGCTTCACGCGCCTTTTCATGGGGCACGCCCACTCTTTTGAGATAATGGAGCACAAGCGCGCGCACCGCTTCGAGATAAACGGCTTCCGCTTTGAACTGGAGTTTAATACGGGTTTTCATAACCCAGATACCGCAGCGCGATCATGGCGCAGTCATCGCGGGGTTCGGCGCCGTGCGTGTAACTGCGCGTGGCATTGTTGACGTCTTCTATCAAAAAGGTCGGCACGGCGCTGTATTCCGGCACACCCCACAACCGCGCCAAGCCGAATTCTTCGGCGCCCTCCTCGGGCGGCCGCGCGCGCACAACGCCATCGGTGAAATATAACACGGTGGAGCCCGGCTCGAGGATATGATTGCCGTCGCTCCACACGGCGTCTTCCAGCACGCCCAAAGGCGGCCCGCTCGCCTCGCCGTGATAGACGTTGGTGTCGGGCGTTATGAAC
>DSBB01000268.1 GCA_011046175.1 Candidatus Hydrogenedentota bacterium
AGAAGTTGGGTATGTTGTTCACGCTTCAGCGTGCGGGGTTGCGTGTATGACTCAGAGTTTGTGTACTACTGCCGCACGCTGAAGCGTGAACAACATACAAAGAGAATAATCAAATCTGCGTTGCGGGCAACGCCCGCGTTAGTATAGCACAAGCGCTGTGTCGCGCTTTTGACTTGCGCGTTGCGTGCTTGGTATACTTCTGACCCTGCAACCCTGCAAATACCACCTTCGTTTCAAGAGGGTATTCGGATGTTGGGGCGTCGCCAAGTTGGTAAGGCACCAGATTTTGGATCTGGCATTCGTTGGTTCGAGTCCAGCCGCCCCAGCCATTTGGTTCAGGACGAGGCGGGCATGTCCGGCAGGATATGAAAGGCAAGGATTCGTGGATTTTTCCAGCAACATGAAGGTTTTCAGCTGTGGCGCGTCGCGGGCGTTGACGGAAGGCATTTGCCGTCATCTGGGCGTGACGCCGGGTCGCGCTTTGGTGGACAAGTTCAGCGACGGCGAGATACACATGCAGATACAGGAGCATGTTCGCGGTCATGACGTGTTTATCGTGAACAGTACGTCGCCGCCTGTGAACGACAATCTGATGCAGATATTGATGTTTTGTGACGCGGCGTTGCGCGCTTCCGCCGAGCGCATAACGGCGGTAATACCGTATTTTGGCTATGCGCGGCAGGATCGTAAAGACAAGCCCCGGGTTCCGATCACGGCGAAGTTGGTGGCGAACCTGATAACCGCTGCGGGTGCGGACCGTGTTTTGACGGTTGATTTGCACTGCGGCCAGATACAGGGGTTTTTCGACATATTGGTGGATCATTTGTCGGATGACATTGTTTTTTGCGATCACTTCAAGAAGATTGGTGTGAGCAAGGATTTGACGGTGGTGTCTCCGGACATGGGCAGCGTTGGCCGCGCGCGTAGTTTTGCGAGCCGTCTGGGCGCGCCCATTGCTATTGTTGACAAGCGCCGTCCCCGGGAGAACGAGTCAGAAGTGATGAACATCATCGGCAATGTGGAGGGGCGCCACGCCCTTTTGATTGACGATATGATAGATACGGGCGGCACGCTGGTAAAAGCGGCCAAAGCCATCAAGGAACACGGAGCCTGCAGTGTGCGCGCCTGCGCCACGCATCCCGTGTTCAGCGGACCGGCGCTGGATTTGCTCGAGGCGTCCGTGTTGGAAGAAGTGGTGGTATGTGATTCCATCCCCCTCACCGAGCGGGCGAAGGCGAATCGGCGCATTAAGACGCTGACCCTTGCGCCGCTGGTGGGAGAAGCAATTAGACGTATTCACAATGATGAATCGGTGAGCAGCCTGTTTACTCCCTGACGCCGATTCGGAGGCATGAAACAATGCAATTGGTAACGCTTAACGCAGAAGTGCGCGAAACCGGCCGCAAGACCTTCACATCGCGCACCCGCGCCGCGGACAGGATTCCGGCCGTGGTCTATGGCAATGCCGCGGACGCGGTTGCGGTTGCGGTTGATCGCAAGATTATCGAGAAGTTGTTGCACACCGAGGGCGGCATACACGCGGTGGTGCAGCTTGAGTTTGACAATGCGCCTGAATACAACAGTCCGGCGCTGATTAAGGCGACGCAGCGGGACCCGATCCGGGACGCTCTGCTTCATGTGGATTTTCTGCGGATTCGCCTTGACCAGCGGATTCAGACGGAGGTGGCTGTCGTCTTGACGGGTCGCGCGAAGGGAGTTGTTGAAGGCGGCATAATTGATCATCAGATACGCGAGGTGGACATTGAATGCCTTGCGTTGGACGCGCCGCAACATCTTGAAGTGGACATTTCGCACCTTGGCATGGGCGAAAGCGTTCATGTGTCGGATTTGAAGGTTGCGGAAGGCGTCACCATACTTACGGATGCGAATCTTGCCATTGCTTCAGTTCACGCGCCGCGCGTACTGAAGACGGCGGAAGAGGAAGCGGCCGAAGCGGCCGAAGCGGCGGAAGCCGAAGCGGCCGCCGAAGCCGAGAAAGAAGAAGACAACGAATAGCCGCCGCGCTTTGCCGCGCGGATGGCGCATGAAGAGCGAGCATCGTGAAATTAATCGCAGGCTTGGGCAATCCGGGCGCACAATACGCCCGCACCCGGCATAATCTGGGTTTTGTGGTGGCGGACCTGCTGGCCTCGGCGCTGGGCGTTTCTTTTACGCGGATGCAGGACGAGGCGCTTTTGCTGCGTGTTCGCTGTGGCGGCGTCACGGTTTTGCTGATTAAGCCGCAGACCTATATGAACAACAGCGGTCGCGCGGTGGCGGCTGTGGCGCGCCGGAACGGTTGCGCGCCTGAAGACATTCTGGTGTTGGTGGACGATGTTCATCTTCCCTTGGGCAAAATCCGGTTGCGAGCGGGCGGCAGCGCGGGCGGCCACAACGGCCTGAAATCCATTGCGGCATGTCTTGGAAACGAAGAGTTTTGTCGGCTTCGCATGGGCGTCGGTTCCGAGGCGCTGGAACAGATGAACACTTTGAGCGGTTATGTGTTGTCCCGTTTTCGCGCTGAAGAAAATGCGGTGGTGAGCCAGATGGCGGAGCGCGCCGCGCAGGCGGCGTTGTGCTGGATAGAAGAGGGCATGGAGCAGGCAATGAACCGTTTTAACCAGCGGTAAGAGATAAAAAGGACGACCATACATGCCGAACAACAAGAAACATACAATCAGCGTTCTGGTGGCGAACCAGTTTGGCGTGCTTGCCCGGGTGTCGGGGATGTTCAGCGCGCGCGGTTATAACATATCAAGTTTGTGCGTGGGTGAAACGGAAGACCCGACGGTGTCGCGCATGACTGTAACGGTGCGCGGCGACGACAACGTGCTTGCGCAAATCATCCAGCAGCTGAACAAGCTTGTGGACGTGATAGATGTTGATGATTTGACGTCGTCTTTCTTTGTTGAACGGGAGTTGGTCATGATTCGCGTTCGCGCGAACAGCAAAAAGCGCCGCGAAGTGTTGGAGATAGCGGAAATTTTCCGGGGCAAGATTGTTGACCTTGACAATGAAACGATGACGGTTGAGGTGACGGGGGCGCAGGGCAAGGTGGGGGCGTTCATCGAAATGATGCGTTCTTTCGGTATTCAGGAGTTGGTGCGCACCGGCGAGATAGCCATACGCCGCGGCGCGGTCAGCCCCCTCAAAAAGACCGCCGGTATTGGTGACGCTTGAGTTGTGGAGGTCGTTTCGCGCCGGGCATGCCCCAATGCGCAGCAATGTATCGCGGGGGTTGAAGGAAGCGTTCCTTTTTTGATATGATACCAGTGCAAGTCTTGGAGAGAATCCATCGCACGCGGGTGGGATGTCCGAGTGGCTAAAGGAGACGGGCTGTAAACCCGTTGGCTAACGCCTACGTTGGTTCGAATCCAACTCCCACCACCATGTAATCAATACTGCGCCTTGCGGCGTTACCATAAATACAGTCAAAGCGGGAATAGCTCAGTTGGTAGAGCATCAGCCTTCCAAGCTGAGGGTCGCGAGTTCGAGCCTCGTTTCCCGCTCCATTTCGGTTTATATTCCGTTGAACGTGCCCGCGTAGCTCAGGTGGTAGAGCACTTCCATGGTAAGGAAGGGGTCATCAGTTCGAATCTGATCGTGGGCTCCATTTTATATTTCTTAGGATGTTGCATCGAGCCGGCGACATCTTCGACCGGCTGCAAAAGTTATTGCGGCGGCGCTGTCCAGCGTCGCAGGAGAATGTTAACCAGAAAGACGAGGTGAGTTATGGCGAAGGAAAAATTTCAACGCACGAAACCGCACGTGAACGTGGGCACCATTGGACATGTGGACCACGGGAAGACGACGCTTACGAGCGCGATTACGAAAGTGCTTGCGAAGCAGGGCAA
>DSBB01000303.1 GCA_011046175.1 Candidatus Hydrogenedentota bacterium
CCGCATGGGAAGTGGCAGGACCGTATACGCTGGATGATGGGAATCTAAACGAATTATTTGAAACGGCGTTTGCTCCCGAATCGGAGCCAGCCGACGAAGAAATCGAGTGGGGGTTGGTTCCCGTCGGGACACATGCCGGCATGCCCTATCTTGTCGAACTGGACAAGGCGCTGGGCGGTCAAAACAGGGTCGCCTATTTGCGCACGAATATCTGGAGTGACGCCACGCGGCAGGCACTGCTGGAAATTGGCTCGGACGACGGAAACAAAGTCTGGTTGAATGGCGAACCGGCCCATGAAATCAACGCCGTCCGTCCCGTGAAACCGGGGCAGGATGTAGCGGAAATCACGCTGCAAGCGGGTTGGAATCCGCTGCTGGTTAAGGTCACCCAGGGAGATGGCGAATGGAGTTTCTGTCTTCGTGTCCGCGCCCGCGACGGCGGCCCCATCGAAGGGGTGCGCGCATCTGTCCGGGTTGAATGAATCCAACGAGGACGTTGCCCGCAACCCGGAACCAGACAAAAGACACAATATTCCCCGTTATTCCCGCGAAAGCGGGAATCCGATGATATAGAACATGCCTCTTTTTATCGTTCATAGATTCCCGCTTTCGCGGGAATGACGGCGTGTTGTCCGACATATAACCTTCTTGTTTATGATCGCGGTAGTTCGGGAATAAGGTGCTACGCTTCGTCTGGAAGAAGTGGCGCCTGCGGCGCCGCCGCAAAAGGTAACTCTTGCGCTTTTTATGCCAACAAGCGCAATCGTATGAACAACACGCGGCAAACTGACAAAAAAACACGTCAAAACCGAAGTCCTCGGATGCGTTCAAGATAGTAGCGAACATTTTGAAGCGGGGTGTCGGGCGTGATGAGGTGATCAGGGAGGGGCACGAACCCGCCTGCCGCCATGAGCGGCATGCGCCGCGTAATTTCTGCGTCAATGGCGGCGGGGCCGCGCTCCAATGCGAGTTTATCCACCCCGCCGAAAATGCGCAGTTCTTTCCCATAGCGTTTGCGCAACGCCATCGGATCGGCGTTCCATGCGCCGATCTCGACGGGAAACATCACGTTCACCCCGCCGTCAAGCCAGTGGGGGACAAGATGATCAATAAGCCCGTCGCAGTCCACGGCATACAGATCGCATCCATAGGAACGCAGTTTATCCGAGATTTTCCGGTAGCCGGGCACGCACAGCTTTGCGAAGGCGTCAGGCTGGATGAGCGGTCCCGTGCGGAAACAGATGTCTTCCCAACTCCACCCGAAATCAATCTTTACCTTCGGCGCCACCTGATCAATGGCCCAACAGACAAGGTCGGAAATAACATCCACCGTGTGCGCGAAGAAATCAGGAAAAATCATGCTTGCCACCGCCATATTTTCCACACCCATCCAATTGCGTAAAAACCGACCATGCTCATGGCGGGCATGGCCACGGGCGCGTCGGACTCGTTTAACTGTGCGAGGGTTGCGTCGAGGTCGTCGGGGAGGCGCGCCGGATCAGGTTGCAAACGCTTCTCGTATTCCGGCCAGCCGGAAGGGTCTTTCAGGAGAAAATCCATGTAGGTGGGTATGCTTGATCTGCCTTTGAACAGCTTTGCGATGACGCCGTCGTTCTGCCGTTTAACCACCCACGATTTGGTTTCCTCGATCACTTCTTCTTCAAAAAGGGGAAACAAATCCAAATTAACGGGTATCCAGCAACAGAGAGGGGAGGCGCCGAAAAAGTCGTGCTCGCTGATGTCTTCCGGCATTCCTTCGCCGCGCCAGCGCTCGATGGTTTCACCCCAGCCCGTCCAGTGGAACACAGGCATCCGGTCATAATCTTCATAATGCATGACAGCGTTGAATAGTTCGCGTGTTTTCATGGAGCGCTTATCCCTTGATGTTGAGATGCTGCGGTGACCGTGTATCCTACCATGGCAGCGGGACAAACGGGAAATTTGGAATCGGAGCTTCCGTCTCGTGTAGCATATTCACTGTAAAATGTTGGTAACTGCCTGGCAAGCGTAACGGGTTGAAGTCGCTGCAGCCCCTGAACAATCGTCATTCCCGCTTTCGCGGGCGCAACAGAAACCCGGTGAAATATTCGGGTTAGTGTGCTGCAAAATGTCTCAAAGGAAACAAGAATGCGAAGAATTCATTTAACGAAAAAAAGGCCGGATATGTTCGGCGCCTTGTCTGTAATCGCGGTGTTTTTCATGGTGTTGGTTGTCTGCTCGGGAACGTTTTCCTATGCGGAGGAGTATTATTTTGGCAAGCCCTATCTGACTTGGCAGGGAAATCCGTCCACGACCATGACGATTACCTGTCATACGGCTGAAAAACCGGATGAGATTGCCGTTGTGTACAACAAGCAATCGGAACCGGAGGATTATCACTACTGCACAGACGGCAAAACCTGGCAGATTCCCGGATTACAGGATGGCCGTTATATTAATTCAGTAGAACTGACAGGTTTGACGCCGGGCGAGAACTACATTTTCCGTATAAGAGACGGTTCCCAATGGTCCGGCGAATATAAGTTCCGCACCATGCCGGATGATGATACGCCCCTTCGATTCGCGATTGGCGGCGATACCCTGGCAACCAACATATTCAAGGAACTTGTAATACAGGCTGCGGCGGAAGACCCGCATTTTCTGGTTGTCGGCGGCGACTTGGCCTATGCCAATGGCGATTTTGATCAGATTGACCAATGGAACAAATGGTTGTTGCGCTGGCATGAAAATGCGATTACCTCCGACGGGCGGTTGATACCGCTCGTGATGGCCATTGGCAACCATGAAACAAATAAACTGGACGGCGACCACAGGACGCGCGCGCCCTTTTATTTTGGTTTCTTTCCACAGGGCGGCAAAACGTTTTGGTCGCTTCAGTTGGGCGCAAACCTGGGAATGATCATCCTCGACTCTAACCACCTTGTTCCCCATGCGGAACAGGCCGCATGGCTGGAAGAACAATTGAAGTCTTTTGAAGCGTTCCCCTTCCGGGTGGCTGTTTATCATGTGCCGCTTTATCCGTCCCACCGTGATTATGAGGGCGGCGGCTCGGTCGCGGGCAGGGAACACTGGCTCCCCTTGTTCGATGCGTACAAATTGAGCGTCGCCTTTGAGCATCATGACCATACGTTCAAACGCACCAAGCGCCTGCGCAACAATGAGGTGAATCCGTCAGGTACGCTTTATGTGGGCGATGGCAACGCAGGAGTGAAGCCCCGTGTGCCCAAGGAAGGCTTGTGGTATATGGAGAAGGCGTCCAGGGATTCCCATTTATGGATGGTGGACGTGTCTTCCGACGCGATGCATTTGCGCGCCATTAATCGCTCCGGTGTGGTTTTCGACGAGGCCATCATCACGGCAGATTCCGGTTCGTAACAGGCTGTCTGTTCTCGTCGTTGACGTAGAAGGATCACTGCCGCCGGTGCAGTGGCGGCAGTGGGTTGCGAAATTATTTGCTTGTCAAGGCCGGCTGCCGGACGCCGACACGAACGGCGCTGTATTTGTAGGCGCTTAACACCGGTTGGCTGACAATTTTTTGTCCGTTTGCCGCATGTTGTTCATACAATTGTGTTTGTTAGCATAAAGAGCGCAAGAGTTACCTTTTGCGACTGCGCCGCAGGCGCCACTTCTTCCGAGCGAAGTCCCGGACGAAGCGTGGAACCTTATCGGCCAAAAACCGCGATCAAGAAAAAGAAGTTGGGTTGCGGGCAACGCCCGCGTTAGAGTCTTTGTTCTGTACATCTACGCGTTTCGCGTAGATGTCTGGCGAAGGTATTGCGCACCGTAGAAGCGGCATCTTGCCGCTTCATAACGCGGCAAGGATGCCGCGTCTAGTGCGCCTGTAAGCATA
>DSBB01000317.1 GCA_011046175.1 Candidatus Hydrogenedentota bacterium
GACCGATCCGGCCGCGCCGATGCTGCCGATGCCGCCCACGCCCAGCGCGGCTCCCGCCCAGTCCGGATAGCACGTCACATCAAGATTACATGGCCCCGCCGCTTTAATCGGGAGGTCCAGGTAATTGTGGGCGAGACGGTCAATGACAATGTGCACTTCGTCTATCTTTGCATCGGATGCCACTACGCATTCGATGGTGACCGCTTCACCGAAACAGGTTGGGACCCAAAAATCGTCTTCGTCTGAGAACGGCCCGTACACTTCATCCGGATCGCTATCGTTGTAAACGATGACATATCCCCCCGACGGCAGCCTGAGCACCTCATAATGCACGCGAATGCCTCTGGCTTCCGGAGAACGAATAGACATGGCCCACACGCGCACCCCGTCCACAAGCGTCCGCCATTCGGCGTAGTCGGCCATTTTTCCCCGAACCGCAATGCCCCCCGGAATATCCTGAAACACGCCAATGCGTAACGGCGCTTTGACTTCCCCATCTTCCTCAAGAATCCCGACCATGTCCACTGGCGGGAGCACCAGTTCCGGCACGGACAGGCCCAAACTTTTCGGAGCAATTCTTTGGGGCGCCTGTTTGACCGGCTGTCCGGGTTTCCTTTCCGTCGCCCGCATGACCGGCGGTGCGTCCCAATCTTTGGCCTCGATGCCCAGCGCCGTCAGCGCCGCATCGTCAAGCCAATCCCCTGCATCGGAAAGATAACAATCAAATGGAATCAGGGTGTCGCGTGGAGCGACCCGGAATCCATACACCAGGCGACCGTTCGCCGCGCGTTCATTCCATTCCAGCAGCAGCAGGTACTCATCCGGGGAATATCCGATTTCCGCGAGCCGCGCCGCTTCAGATTCCTCGGAGGATGCATTGGCAAACAACACGAAGGAGAGCGCAACCAGAAGCACAACGAACGGGAGAAAAAGGCCTTGCCGATGCGGCAATCCAATTCGTTCGCACACCGACGTCATGTGTTGGTGTTCCTGCGCTGTTGTTTGATGAATCACAACGACTTCAACCTGCCTGCAACCTGTAGGAAGTATACCCCACAATCCGCACCCAGGCAAGGAGAATGTCCGCAATCATTCAGCGGCAATGGGCGGGCTATCGTTCGGCGCGGGGCTTTCTTTTTCGGTATCCACCGGTTTCAGCATAGGCGTAAACCCGCCTTCCCGCTGAAAAAATTCCTGAATCCTCGCAAAATCCGCCTCGATATCCCCGGTCACCTGGATCAGAGGCCCGACGCCGACCGTCTTGCGCTGATAGTTGATAATGCCCAGAAGAATATCCACGCCCGCACCCAATGCGATCCAATAGAACCCACTCTTCCAGTATGTGACTTCCTTGCGCGTCCCCTCCGGCGTAATCACCAGGTACAGTTGTTCGCTTTCGTTGAACATCTGCACCACCTGGTCCACCGCGCTGGCGCGCGCCCGTCGGTTTACCGGCATGCCGCCAAGCCACCGCAGCAAGACGCCCAGCGGCCAGAAAAACAAGGTGTCCTTTATCATCATCACCGCGGGAATGCCCAGCGCAAACGACGCCAGCAACGTGTACCACGCATCCCAATTGCTGCGGTGCGGTGCGCAGACAACCACGCATTTCTTCACCCCCGGATGCTGTCCTATCCATTGCCAGCCCTGCACGCGCAATAGGACTTGCCCCATTTTCATCACCCACGGGGCATAATGCGTGCGTTTCTTGGTTCTGCTGTGGGCGGAAGACATGAAAATCTCCTTATCCTTAATTCGGTAACCGTTCACGGGGCATACACTCCCGGAAAACAGCAAGAAAACAGAGCAAAAACGGGACTGACCCAAGCGAGTCCGTCGCAGACGGACGAGACGGGTCTGTCCCTCGTTTTTGCGAAATGAGCACAAAACCATTGAAATATTATGCTTTGCTCGTCCGTGGACGGTTACCTTATTCGGGAACCTGAACCTGTGTTCTTCCAAGGAATACAGATATGGGATGTGGGCTAAAAGGTTGGCTTCTCTAGCATGCGCTCTATAACGCGTTTCTCAATGGGAAGAACTACGGTAATCGTGTGCCAGACCAACTCGTAATCAACACGAAAATACCCATGTATGAGGCGATCTCTCATTCCCGACATATTTTTCCATGAAACGTCGGGGTGTGCAGTGCGTACTGATTGGGGAATCATCTTTGCGGCTTCCCCCATCATTGCCAATTGGGCAATTACGGCGCTCTTCGTCTTATTGTCTCTGATGAACGCATCAAAATCCATGTTGGCTATAAAAGCATCTATCGCTTCTATTGCGCCAAGAATATCCTTCAGACACGACGCTATGTCTCTCATATCCTGACCAATTCGTTAAGTATGTGTTTTTTCATTTGGTCCGCAATGGCGCGTGTTGACACAATATCCACCTTGCAATGAAAGACGCTCTCCAAAAAATCGCCCAATCCGACCAATTCATACAACCCTGCCTGGTCATGGAAGTGGACCAGCACATCCAGGTCGCTATTGAGCGCTGCGTCACCCCTCGCCTGCGATCCGAAAAATCCCTCTACCTCGGCGTAAAACTCCCGATTGATACGCGGTTGAAGGTTCCGCAGGATGTCTCGAATTTTCTCTTTGCTCATTTCAAACAACACTCCAAGGGTGTGTCCGAGTTTGCTTTATTATAAAGGGGTGTCCATGTCCTCGGCAAACAATGAAGTTTGCTTGGCGAATTCGTCTCGGTCTGCTATAGTTTCCGTAGAAACTTGAGAGGGAGCAGGCCATGGCGATCCAGGAAAACTTCTTCAAGGCGAAAGACGGGGCGGAACTGTTTGCGCGGCGCTGGGCACCGGAGGGCACACCGACGGCGCACCTGGTGCTCATTCACGGCTACGGCGAATACTGCGGGCGCTACGATCATGTGGGCAAGGCGTTCAAGGACGCCGGCATTGATGTGCACAGTTACGACCAGCGCGGCTTCGGGCAGTCGCCGGGGAAGCGTGCATATATCCATGATTTCAATGTGCTTCTGGATGATCTGGATGCGTTCCTCGATCATGTCCGCCCGCGCTTTGCCGGACATCGCCCGTTTTTCATGGGACACAGCATGGGAGGGATGGTGCTGGCGCGGTATGTACAGACGCGCCGTCCTGAAACGCAGGGACTGGTCTTCAGCAGTCCATTTCTCGCGTTCAACGATGATGTGCCCGCGTTTCTTCTTGCCCTCGCCGATGTGTTGGGCAAAATCGCGCCGTGGCTGCCGGTGGGCAGTGTGGACAATGCCGGCCTGTCCCGCGACCCGGCAGTGGTAGCCGCTGCCGATGCCGATCCGCTCGCTTATCACGGGAAAGTTCATGCCCGCACCGGCGCGCAGTTCAACGCCGCCATCCGCGCAGCGCGGGAGGCGTTCGATCAAATCACCGAACCGGCGTATATCATTCACGGCGGCGCAGACCGCATCGTCCCGTCCGCCGGGAGCCAAATGCTGTATGAGGGTTGCGCATCCACCGACAAATTCCTGAAGATTTACGAAAACGGTTATCATGAACTCTGGAACGACCTGGACAAAGAAACCGTAATCGCCGGGATTCGGGACTGGATTCTGGCGCATGCGCCAAAAAACGTCTGAGCATTCAGTCGTGTTCGGTTAAGGAAGACCACAGCGATGCGATGTCCAACAATGACAAGCAATTCCACAGCATCACGGAATGTTCTGGATTCCCGCTTGCGCGGGAATGACGAATTTCGCAACGCCCCTTGTTTGAGCACGTCATTCCCGCGAAAGCGGGAATCCAGCAACGCGGATTTGCATGCCAACACAACACGAATGCCGGGGCATTTCGCGTGCCCTCGCATCAAGAATGCATCCGAATGA
>DSBB01000057.1 GCA_011046175.1 Candidatus Hydrogenedentota bacterium
CCCCCACCCTCCCTTTTATCCCGGAGGGATTACAGACGGCACCTCGCTTATTTTCTATGCCACTTAATATAAACATGATACAAAATCGTTTCTTAGGAGCAAAGCGAATCAATCTCGTATTCCCAGATTGACGCGTCTACGTTTTGATGATTCAATTTCTTTGTGCTTATGGCGGTAGTTCGGAAATAAGGCGCCAATACAGAATGCTGGAACTTTTGTTATCGATCGGGGTTTACTATGCGTTACACTGTTGTTGTGTAGTCCGTGTAAAATGATGTCCGGTTTGTCCATTGGAAACAACACATGTCCCACGCATCCAGGGTTGTTGCATTATCGCTTGCGCTAATGATGCTCATTTATGCCGCGCCGCGACATACAAATGCGGATACAGGCATAGACGCGCTGGTAAGCGCGGGATTGGCGCGCGGCGCATTGACGCACTGCTCGAATCAGACGCATTCGCCGATTACTGGTCGCTGAAATGGTGCGACCTGCTCCGGGTCAAATCAGAATTCCCCATTAATCTGTGGCCGAACGCCGTGCAGGCGTACCATCGCTGGATTCATGACGCCCTCAAATCGAATATGCCGTACGACACCTTTGCCCGGGCGCTGCTCACTTCCAGCGGCAGCAATTTTCGCGTGCCGCCGGTGAATTTTTATCGCGCCGTACAGGGCAGAACGCCTGCTTCAATTGCGGCGGCGGTTGCGCTTACGTTCATGGGCGCGCGCGTCGAAACTTGGCCGGAACAGGAGCGCGCCAATCTGGAAGCATTCTTTTCCCGTCTTGCCTTTAAGTCCACGGATGAATGGAAAGAGGAAATCGTGTGCCTCGACCCGGCGCCGTCCGCGCCGCTGAACGCCGTGCTGCCCGACGGCACAACCCTTGTCATTCCCGCCGACCAGGACCCGCGGTTCCTTTTCGCCGCGTGGCTGACCGCGCCGGAGAATGAATGGTTCTCCCGCAATATCGCCAACCGGGTCTGGGCGTGGCTGTTTGGCCGGGGCGTCATTCACGAACCCGATGACATCCGCCCGGACAACCCCCCGTCAAACCCGGAACTGCTGGCGTATCTGCAACGGGAACTGGTGCGCTCAAACTATGATCTGCGGCGGCTCTACCGGCTGATACTCAACTCGGCAACCTATCAGCAATCCTCGGTTCCCGTCTCGACGCATCCGGATGTTGAACGGCTCTTCGCCTGCTATCCCGTCAGACCCATCGAAGCGGAGGCGCTGGTTGACATGCTCAACGCCTTGTTCGGCGGCAGTGAAAACTATGAGAGCCTGATTCCGGAACCGTTCACCTATATCCCGGACTACAACCGCACCATTACCCTCGCCGACGGCAGAATCTCCAGCGCGTTCCTCGAAACCTTCGGGCGGCCTTCGCGGGACACGGGGCTGGAAAACGAGCGCAACAATCAGACTACGGAGGCGCAGCGGCTGTCCCTGATCAATTCGTCGCACATCCAGAAACGCATCGCGGGAAGCGCCTGGCGTATCCGGCGCAATCCCAGAAACAACAGGGTGGACCCGCGCAAGGCGGCGCAAAGAATATACCTCGGCATAATGTCCCGATACCCCACGCCGCAGGAAATTCACGTCCTGCAGAACCAATTACGCGCAAACAACGGGAACGCGCGCGAAACAGGCGAAGACCTGGTGTGGGCATTAATCAACTCCAAAGAATTCCTTATCAGGCACTGACGTAAAGGAATGCGCTCATGACAGCAACCAACGAATCAACAAAGATAAGCCGCCGCGAGGCGCTGCAACGCGGCCTGCTCGGCGCGGCGGGACTGACCCTCCTGGGACACGGCGCAACGTCCGCCGCCGTGCGGCCCGCGCGCGCGAAAGCGGTCATCCAAATCTGGATGTGGGGCGGCCCCCTGCCACCTTGACACCTTTGACCCAAAGCCGGACGCAGGACATGATTATACCGGCCCGCGCAACGCGCAGATTTGGCGCGAGGGGGCAAGGAGAAGCGTCGCGCTCGCGCGGGGCGGAAAAGCGCTGGTATCCTGCACCATCCCCAAACGCCCCAATGACATCAGAGTCATGCTCGAACTTGAAGAGCCGCCCGACGGATTCTCCATCGGCGAGATCACAGGGAAGCCGGACGGATTATTATTCGTCATTCAAGCGGACGTCAACGCGCCCGCCGCCGGCTATGAGGACAATCTGATTGTGAGCGCCGTGGCGGAACGCCCGGTCAGGCAAAAAAACGGCAGCGTCAAGCAAACCCGCGTCCCCTTGGGTGCATTGCCGGCCGTACCCATAAAGATTGTGGACTGATGCCCGAAAAAACACACGAAGTTTCATGTTGCATCGTTTACTTTATTGTTCGCCGACCAGCCATGCCGTTATCTCATCCGATACATACTTCCTGAACGCTTTTTCTTCGTGGGATTTGAGCCAGGCGTCTTTCAAATCTTTCCAGCGCAATACATTCCCCGACGTGTCCTCCTCCGTCAGCACCAGCGTGCTGTAGGTGAGATTGAAATCCGCGGCGTAGTGTTCGTTGCCCGGATCGTCAATATTGACCACGGCATAGACCAGCGCGGCGGCGTATTCGGCGGCGACCAGTTTGCCGGTGTATAGTTCCATGGACAGGCATTCCGCACAACGCACGGTGCGGTGAAAATAGTAAAGCACAGGTTGCCTGGCCGGTAAATCGGTTGCCGTTGCGTGCGTGGTTGATGCGGTGGTTGTTTGCGCGGGTGGGGACGGCTTTTCCGAACATGCCGCAAGCACAAGAAAAGCCGCCGCCGCAATGATTATTGAAGGTTTCATGCAGTCTCCTGTCAACTTTTCAGTGATTTGTTGTATTGGCAAACCGAGTTGTCGTGCCATAAACGTCATCATGCGATGTAAATCATATACACGCCACCGAGCAGCACCAGTACGCCGCACACTTTTTTTACAACAACAGTACCGCGCGAGTTCTCGTTCCAATTGAGAAAACGCTGGACAAGTTCCGTCGAGGTGCCTGCGGCAACAATCACCGAGCAATGCCCGATGGCGTAGGCGAAGAGTAATGTGGCGCCATAGACAGGACTGGTGGACGCCAACTTAAAGGTTGCCCCGAGCATGGGCGCCATGTAGGCAAAGGTGCAGGGGCCCAGCGCCACGCCGAAGACCAGCCCCAGAAGGAACGCAGCAAGCATGCCTTTCTTTTTCATGTTGACCTGTCCCGGCCCGGAAAAGGGCATGGGGATCACATCGAGCAGGTGCAACCCCACCAGAAAGAATATCCCCGCCACAAAGTAATTGCCGTAACGCCCTACGTCACCCATCATGCGCCCGGCAGCGGCGGTAATCACGCCGATAAGACCGATGGTCAGCAGAATGCCCAAGGCAAACACGGTGGACACCAGAAAGGCGCGTTTTGTGGACATGCGCCCCTGATTGTCAATGAACCCGACAATAAGCGGGATACTCGCCAGATGGCACGGGCTGAGAATGATGCTGAGTATGCCCCAGACTATGGCAGCGGAAATTGCAACCAGGGGGCCGCCTTCAACGGCGTGGGTCAGTGTGGTGAACAGTTCTGTCATGAAGATTCTTCGGACGGCTCCTTCAACGCAATACCCAGTTCCTCCCATTTTCCAAGAATATCCTCTCTGGAATAGAAGCCCTCGTGACGGAAGAGTTCCGTGCCGTCGGCGTCAAAGAAAATCTGTGTCGGGATCAACCTGACACCATATTTTTTTGAAGATTCGGGATTCTTCCAGACATCAATAAACTCCACATCAAACTGTCCCTTGAACTCTTCTTTCAAAGCATCCAGAATGGGCGCCATTTTTTTGCAGGGAATACATTTATCGGCGCCCAAATCCAGCA